>NZ_LTCZ01000001.1:0-30674 GCF_001583455.1 Rhodococcus sp. LB1
CCGATCTCGAGGGTCCCGTCGAAATGGGTCCGGAGCAGGTGTCCCAGGGGAATGATGTCGCCTGGTTCGCCGTTTCCGCGGGCTGGAACCGGTGGGAGGTCGGTTTCGAGCAGGTCCAGTAGCCGGTGCACTGTTTCCACCCGCAGGCACGCGGTCCCGTTCAGCACGTCGGCGAGCCGTGCAAGGAGGACGGCACGGAGGAGGCGTTCGGGCAGCCGCGGGCCGACGGTGGCGGGTGTCGACGGCAGTCGGGTGGCGAACTCCGCGCGGCCATCCTCGCCGAGAACGGATTTCGCGCCGACATGATGTCTGGTGGTGATTCCGTAGAGATGTCGATCCGCGTTCTGTTCGACGAAATCGACGAACTCGTGTCGACGGGACCGGATGACACTCAGTGCGCGATCGCTGATGCGGCACGGCTCGCCCATCCAAGCCACCCGAGCGATGTTGTCGAGGGTCAGGTCGTCGCTACTGTCGATGACAACAGTCATGAAGGTTCCTCCGAGTGAGAGTTGGGCTGGTTGATGGCGACGGTCTGGTCGGCTGACCGACCACGTCTGTCGGGTTACGGCTGAGACACGAACGACGAGTTGCTGTCAGGGCTGCCGCTGGCGGATTTTTGTGGCATTTCCTCGGTGTCGGCTGCGGCCTGCGCGAGGGTCAGGCCCGCGGTTTCCGGTGCCCAGGCGATGCTGATGAGAAAACCGGCACCCGCCACCACACCGGTGAGCAGGGTGACCCCGTGTGCTCCGAACTTGTCGATTCCTACCGGAAGCAGAATGGTCCCGATCGCTGCCCCGATTCGGCTGAAGGACACGCAGAGTCCGGTCGCCGATGCGCGGATGCTGGTCGGGAACAGTTCGCTGGGATAGACGGTGTCGAGTGCGGCCATCGCTGACGAGATGAGTGCGAACAGCGCGAAGAGAGCGATGACATAGCCCGCGGGGGCACTCTGCCAGAGGCCGATTGCCAGTGTCGATGCGGTCAGGAGTGCGAAGGAGATCAGGGTGTAGGGGCGTCGACCGATCTTGCCGATCGTGACGATGCCGACGACGCCGCCGATCAGAAGGAAGAGGTTGACGCTGGTGGTCTGCCAGAAGCCGGATTCGATGTCGAGTGATTCGAGGATTGTGGGGAGGAAGGTGAAGACGGCGAAATAGGGAACGACCTGGCAGAACCAGAACAGGCACGCGAATGCCAGACGCTTGCGGTGCTGTGCGGCGAACACGTCGCGCAGTGAACCAGACGATTCCGCTTTCTCCTCCTCGGCGAGGTCGGCGAGGGTTGCGGTCGGGGAGACATGCTTCCGCAGAATCGCGAGGCCTTCCTCTGCCCGTCCGTTCTGAGCGAGCCAGCGCGGTGACTCGGGTGTATTCCGGCGCAGGATGAGCAGAATGAGCGCGGGGACTGCGCTGGTTGCCAGGATCCAGCGCCAGGCGTCGTCACCCCCGACTTCGGCCACCGCTGTTCCGACGACAATCGCGAGGACGTACCCGACTGTCCACATCGCCGGACCCACCGCGAGCAGGGTGGCCCGGTATTTCCGTGGCGAGAACTCGGCCACGAGGGTCGTGGCGATCGTGTAGTCGGCTCCGACCGCAATTCCCAGCAGAACCCGGAGAACGAGCAACATGACGGCGTCAGTGACCGCGATCTGAGCGAGGGAGAGGACGACGAACAGTGCGAGGTCGATGACGAACATGCGCCGGCGGCCGATCCTGTCGGTGACCCAGCCGAAGAACAGGCTTCCGAGGAACACACCGATCAGTGCGGAGGCACCGATCAAGCCGCTCATCAAGGAACCGATTGGATGAGACTGTGCGAAGAGGGGGAGTGCGGGAACAATGGCGCCGAGAATGTACCCGTCGCAGAGGTGTCCGCCATTTCCGTAGAGCGTCGTTTTCAGATGAAACCGCGAGAGTTTCGCGTCATCGAGAGCGTGTGTGGCCACGGGGGCTCCTTCAGGAAAGAGGCTGTGAATTCATCAGTCGCGACACTCGAGCTCGCCGATTACGGCCCGTGCGCCCGCCGGAATCCCCGTTCGAGTGTTCGAGGGAACCGGCACGCTGACGTAGCCGGCGAGGGTCTGTCGGTGCGTCCATCTGCACCGGTGCGACGTTCTCGACTGTGATTCCGAACACTACGGACGACGTGCGGGATCGTCTTCCGTCTGCGTTCGAGTAAAAGCGAGGTCTGTTCCTGACATTGTCGAAAGCTCCAGGTCAACCGTCGAAACTGGAGGTTTGAACACGCATCAGATGTTGCGGATCAGCATCGCCAATCTGAGGGCGAGCTGGAGTCCGGCTCTGCGTTCGCCCTGTGCCCAGTCCTCTCCGAGGAGCTGTTGCGCACGGTCGAGCCTGTAGTAGAGGGTGGTGCGGTGCACGGCCAGTTGGGCGGCACCGCGGCGTGTATCACCGCCGCAATCGAAGTAGGCGTCCAAACTCTCGCGAATCAGTGTGTTGTCCGCGTCGAACAGACGAGATGCGCCGGGGAACAGAATCTCCAGAGTTTCCATCGTCCACGGCAGTCCGTAGAACACGAGGTCGGCTCCGAGCTCGTTCCAGTTCAACTGCTCGATGTTCCGCGCGTGTGCAACGGTTGCCGCATAACCGGATTGCATTCCGGATCGTCGCAGCTCGTCGAGACTGGATGCGGCTCCTCCGGTGCCGGTTCCGTGCAGCGTCCATCCGCGTCGCCGGGCTGCCTGTGCCAGAGCGTGGCGGAACGGGCGGAGGCGGTCAGCGTGTACCTCGGCACTGACAATCAGGTGGATTGTGTCTTCGCCATGCCCCAGGAGGGAACGGCCCACCGGCCGGGCGTACGCCACTTCCTGGGCGGCGCTCCGCATCGCCCGGGCGTCGAGCGGCTCGCCGCCGGCATCGATCGGTGCCAACTTCATGGTGAGCACACTCGCGTGCTCGGTAAATCGAAGGAGTGGTTCGTCGCCGAGAAGCTCGGCCGGGGGTGTGCCCTCGTGCGGTGGAGCGAGCAGTGCGCTCACGAGCTGAGTCTCGCGATCCAGCACGGTGGCCGTCGACTGTGACTGCTGGTGCAGCAGTTCGGCGATCGCGGAGGCGGTGCCGGCCGCTGCTGCGATGTCGGAATCGGTGAGAGGCGGGCTGTCGATCAGCCACAGATATCCCTGGAGTTCCCCGTGGGCCCGCATCGGAATGCACACCCGAGGCAACGTCTGCAACGCCGGATTCGGGGGAAACCGAACGGGCCCGGTTGCGTGCGCGATATCGAGCGAAAATGCGTACTCGAACACCTCCGGGGACGAATGTCGCTGGAGGATTGACCGGACACGGACATCGTCGAGATCACCATGCTGCTCGGTCAACGCGAGCGGCCTGAGACCACAGTCGTCGATTTCGATCGAGCGGTTCAACTGATCCGCGAGACTGTCCGCGTACTGCTGGACATCGTTCATCCGTAAACCTGCCGGTCGTCATCCCGAGATGCGGGGCCCCGACGTCTCCGTAATGCGTGACAAGTGGTCGGCCGGTTGTTCTGTGGCTGCTTGTGCTGCAACGTTTTCGAGTGCTACGCGCGGCGGGGGATCGGGCGGACACGTCGTGCGGTGTTCATCCGATCCCCTCGTCGGGGGGCGAACTTCGTCAGTTCGTGACCGCGGGGCGGGTGGGCCTGCGGTCGTCGGCGAACATGGCCTCGATCCTCGACTTGATCTCCGCGGTGCTCATCGTGCCGCTGTGCCGGGGCGTCTGCCGTCCGGTGGGAGTCGTCGGGGCAATCGAGGTTGTCGCCATGTGTCCTGCTTTCGTCGGTTACCGATATCTGTGCCTTACGGTCACGGTTGTGATCTGGTTCACATCGTGGCCGACTATGTTGTACACCACATGTTCGGTCCCGTGCCACTCGGCCTGGTCGCCTCGGTCTTCTCTGAGATCGGACCGAGCGGGTGCGAGGTCGGCGAATCGGCTCCGGATGATTGCGATGGTCCCGAGCGTAGAATTGCGCGGGTTCGGTCGATCACGCTGGGCCCGGATTTCGGTGAGGCCTCGCCGAACCTCTCTGGCCTCGTCGCCGCTCTGCCCTGCTCGGTCGTCGGCTCCGGTTCTGCGACGAGTTCGGGAGGGTGCTTCAGCGATGCGAACTGATGGAGATAGTTGGGACATCGTCAGTAGTGTGGGCCTGACCGCGTTGGGAGTGGCGACATTCCGGGCGTTGGAGACAGTTCGCCCCGACGCGTTGATCCAGGACGACTTCGCGCGGTGGTTCGTCGAAGCGGCGGGTGAACCGCATTTCACCGGGCTGTTGGCCGACCCGTCGTCACTCGGGGACGTGCCGGTCTCGGGTTTCATGGGTAGTCGGACCAGATTCTTCGACGAGTTCTTCTCGACGGCAACGAGCGCGGGCGTTTCGCAGGCGGTGATCCTCGCGGCCGGGTTGGACGCACGGGCGTATCGCTTGGACTGGCCGACCGGCACGACGGTCTTCGAGGTCGACCAACCGCAGGTGCTGGAATTCAAAGAGGAGGTTCTCGCCGATCATGGGGCCAGGGCGAAGGCCGATCGTCGCCCGGTGGCCGTCGATCTGCGAGACGACTGGCCTGCCGCCCTCCACGCTGCAGGCTTCGACCCTGGTAAGCCGACCGCCTGGTCGGTGGAGGGGCTGCTGGCGTACCTCCCGGGCGCGGCGCACGACGCGCTGTTCGAGCGGATCGACCAACTGTCCAGCCCTGGTAGCCGCCTTGCCGTGGACAACTTCGCGGCGGGAACCGACATGCAACGCTTCGACGCCATCCGAGCGAAGTATTTCGCCGAGAATCCGTTCGGCGACATCGACATCTCCGAGCTGTTCTACGGTGACGAGCGGGCCGATCCGGTGCAGTGGTTGACCCGGCGCGGCTGGTCGGTGCAGCGGTTCAATTCGCTCGAGCTGGCGGCTGCCTACGGGCGGCCGGTTCCGGAGCTCCCCGAAGAACTTGTCGATCTGTCGAAGCGATCGACGTACCTGACGGCGGTCAAGTAGCCCACGGCCCAGGTCGCAGCGATGAACCGCAGAGGCGAGCCATTGCGGTGGACCGCCATCCGCGCGTACATTGGTAGTTGCGGATCGAGAGAGTAATCGGCAACGGTGAAACACTCGAGAAGCAGAGATCCGGCCGAGAATGTGAGAGCATTCCCGGCCGAACCCCTGTCTGGGGCATGTTCCCGCTCACCGACCCGGTCGAACTGGTGCTCCATCACGCGGTCGGCACGAGTCACACGCCGGTCTCGGCTTCAGTGCTGTGAGCGTCACCATTCTCAATCCTGCTCTGCAGCAACATTATCGACGATCCGCGTAGGTGCCGGTCGGGACGCGGTAGGCGAAGACTTTCGGCGAGTGCGCCACGGTGCCATCCGGCCGAGGAGCCTGTCGTTCAGGACCAGCACATGGAAGAGGACGGCGGACATGTGTGCGGTGAAGGTGAAGAACAGCAGGTAGGCGAATGCGGTGTGAGCTTGTCTCGACAACGCGTAGACGCTGGGATCGGGTGCAATCAGCGTGGGCAAGTGCAGGTGCTGGTAGAGAATGATCGGGTAGCCGCCGGCCGAGAGCATGGCCCACCCGGTGAGTGGCTGGATCACAAGCAGCGCGTAGAGCAGGTACTCCGACGCGGTTGCGACCCGGCGCTCGACCGGTCTCATCGTGGAGGGTGGTGCGGGCGTGCGGCACACCAGCCGATTGCCGATGCGGACGATCACCAGGGCGAGGATCGCGGCGCCCAACGGGACGTGCACCGAGCGCAGCAGATGGTAGTGGTCGAGGGTCGTCACCATGACGGCGCCGACGAGCAGTTGTGCGATCACCATGACCGCCATCGCCCAATGCAGCAACCGGACGGTCGGCGCGAACCGGAGCGGGCGGTCGGTCGGGTCAGCGGTCATCGCGCACCCCATCCACATCGACGACGGCCGGTGTTTTGGGCTCCCCGGACCGGCGGGTGAACGATTCGGTGTAGACCGCGGACCGGGCGCTGAGCAGGGGATCGTCCGAGGGCGCAATGCCCGTGGGGAGGATGAGCGGGTCGAAGTTGAGGTCCCGCGCGTTGTGCGGCGCTTCGGTCTGGACCGCGTCGATGGTTACGGTGCCGACGTCGAGGACCTGCCGGGTCGGCGGCCACGGCCGGGTGGCGTCGTCGGTCCGATCGCCGGGTCGACCGATCGTGAGCAACATCCGCCACCGCAACGGCCCACGCGAGACTGCCGCGGTGAGTGTGTCGAAGAGGTAATCGCGCCCCGGCAGCGGCGGCAGGCCGGGGGAGCGGGCCGGTTGCTCGGGGACCAGTGTCCATCGCACCGGAACCGTGACTCCGGTGTCGTTGGTGCAATGGAAGGCGTTGAGACCGTAGAAGGTGCTGTTGTCGAACCCGGAGGTCGGTGGATGCTGTCGGATGAGGTTCATCGCCGCCGCGGTCTCGGGATGGCGGGAGAGAAACGCCGCCATGCGATCCGGATCGGGCTTGCCGGTGGCCGGGTCCGTTTTCGATGCGAGCAACCGCTCGTAGAAGCCGTCTGGTGTCCGGTCGGGGAACACCGGGGTGTTGATCATCGCGGTGTGCCACTGCTCGCCATCGGGGAGGTCGAACGCCAATCCCAGCCCGCGGACCGTGGCGTCGACGTCCGGAGTGGACGGATTCCCGCCCGAGAGTGAGAACCGGCCGGTTACCGGGATCCGGCCGACCCGGAAGACGCTGGCCGTGGAGACCGCGGACCCGGCGCCGGTGGCGGTGAAATATCCGGTCGCGCTGACTCCTTTGGCGTGATTGCGCCGGAACCCGTCGTGGTGCCCGGAGACCTCCTCGAACCGGTCGGTCAGCCGTGCCGGGGTCAAAGCGTCGGCGTCCAGTGTCCCCGCCGCGCAGAGGAACCCGCCGACGTCCACTGCCGCGATCGCGCCGACCGCGGCCAGGCCGAGCAGCGCACTGCGCCGACTGACAGCCGGGCGTGGCGCCCTGACCGGGGGTGCGGTGGCGTCATCCATGGGCGGAGTCGACCGTCACCACGTGCCAGGTTCCTTTGACACCGTCGCCGCCCGTCTGCCCGGGGGCGGTGTCTTTCGCGAACCGGTAGAGCGGGTGGCCGTCGTAGGTGATTTGCTCGGTTCCGTCCGGCCGCGTCGTGGCACCCGTGCGGGCGGCGAGGGTGGCGTCGGGCCGGGGTGCACTGAGTGAGGGCGGCCAGATCTCGGCGCAGGGGCCGGTGCACCGGATGGAGCCGGGTGTGTCCTCATCGAATCGGTAGAGCGTCAAACCGTCCCCGTCGGTGAGCACCGTGCCGAGTGCGGTGTCCCGGGTGCCGAGCTCCACCTGCCCGGCGGCCGCCGGGGTTGCCGGTTCGGGGTTCGCCGCGGCGGACGCAGACGGCGGCACCTGGGGCGGGGCGTCGTCGGTGGCGGTGCCGCACGCCGAGATCAGCGCGATCGCGGTGCCGGCGCCGGCCGCCGCAAGAATCGATTTCTTCAGCATCTTCGTAGATCTCCATTCGTTCGTTCCCGTGTGCCTGTCGTTCGGCGCTGGGGAGTACGGATGGTCGGCGATCCGCGTTCACCTGCCGGAGCCGCCTCCGCGCACCCGAGTGGCAGAATTCGAGATGAACGCCGCGCCGCCCGCGCCCGTACTCCTCGGTGGGTGTCGGGCGAGCCGACGCCGTATCCGGTGTTCGGGAGGTGAGTGGTGCGGCTTCGTATCGTGCGCACACGCGGGGACCAGTCCGAGGGAAGTTTGGACGACGAGACGGTCTTGCGGGCCGCCTACGACGACCACGGCAGGGAACTGTTCGCCCTCGCCTACCGCTCCCTCGGAGACCGGGGTCGCGCGGAGGAGGCGGTGCAGGAGACGTTCCTGCGTGCGTGGCGGGGCGCGGACCGGTACGACCCGCGGCGCTCTACGCTCCGGACCTGGCTGTATGCGATCTGCCGCAACGTGGTGATCGACGCGATCCGGGCTCGTGCCGCCCGACCCGAGTTGGCCGACGCTGCACCACCCGAGTTGCCCGCACCCGAGCGTCCCCTCGAACAACTGCTGGTGGGGCTCGAGATGGAGGAGGCGCTGCGGCGGCTGTCCGATCAGCACCGCTGCGTCCTGGTCGAGATTCACCTGCGTGACCGGCCCGCCTCAGAGGTGGCCGCACAGCTCGGCATTCCCGTGGGCACCGTCCGCAGTCGTGTGTACTACGCGCTGAAGGCTCTCCGACTCGTACTCGAAGAAATGGGGTGGCATGGTGACCACTGAACGCTGCCAGCAGATGCGCACCATGTTGGGGATGTACGCGCTCGGTCGCCTCGACGACCGCGAGACGATCACGCTTCGCGCGCACCTGGACGGCTGCCCGGAGTGCCGCACCGAGTTGAGTCTGCTGACGCCGGTCGCGGCTGCCCTGTCGGCGGCGGACCCGGACCGGCTCACCGAACCTGCGCCCCGGCCGTCGTCGACGTTGCCCGACGCGATCTTCGGGGCGGTCGACCGCGAACGCGGACGGAAGCGGTACCACCGGATCGCAGTCGCCGCCGCGGCCGTCGTGATCGCCGTCGGCCTGGTGACCGGCGGGTTCTTCCTACGCGGGGGCACCTCGACAGCCCCTCCCGGGCAGCCGGTGGCATTCACGGTGCTCGCCGCAGGTGTGGACGCCTCCGCGCGGGTGGAGAACCGGGCGTGGGGAACCGGAATCAGCCTCGACGTCGCCGGACTCCCACAGGGCCGCACGTACAACGTCTGGCTCCAACGCTCCGACGGAAGTCGCATGAATGCCGGCAGTTTCATCGCCGGCGGCGACAAGACGATGTCGATGCAGTTGGCGGTGGGGCTGCCGATGTCGGATGCGACGATGCTCGGCGTCAGCGCCCCGGGCGACGACCGGACCCTGCTGCAAGCGCCCCTGCGGTCCTGACCGACGCCAATCCTCGTGGACGACTCAGAGGAGCCCGCCGTCGCGAGCGACGGCCCGTCCGGCCCGCACCACCGTGTCCCGACGGGGGACGTCGACGACGATCTGCGGCACGCATTCTCCGTCCAGCAACATGAAGTCGGCGGGTGAACCCGGTTGCAGGTCGGCCCGCGGCAGCCCCATGACGGCAGCACCGCCGTCGGCGGCGAGTTCGAAACACGCCTCGAGATCCTCGTCGAGGCGTGCGTCGAGTGCCCAGCCGAGCAGCACGCGAAGGCACGAGACCCGGACGGAGCGGAAGAACTGGCCCGCCGTCACGGCGTGGGGACCCGGGTCGAGGCCCTCCGCTCCCTGGCCGCCGAGACCGGGACGACCTGAGGCGCCCCAGGTAGCACGCGGGCAACCACGGTCTCTCCTACGACTGCGAGATTCGAACGTACCTGGTTACCCGATCAGGACCACCAAATCTACTCGTCGCGAATAACACTGGAGTTTCGCATCCGCCGACGACGCTCGTGCCAATCCGCTCGTGTGAGAATGCCGACGCGGGTATTCGCTCACCGGCCGAGTCGTGCGAGCCGTTCGCCCGGTGTCGTCGCACCCCAGACGCCGTGCTGTTGGCCGGTGTGGAGGGCATACTCGAGGCATTCCTCCACCACCGCGCAGCCGCGGCAGAACTCCTTGGCGAGATCTTCACGCTCGGAGCGAGCGTTCCTTCGTTCGGCGTCCGCCGGGAAGAAGATCTCCGCGTCCGCTTCATGGCAACGCGCAGCCAATCGCCACTGCCACAACTCGGTGTCGTGAGGATGCAGTGTCGTCACCGGTGTCGACATCTTTCGACTACCCCCTTCGCTCTCAGGTCGCCCCGAATTACAGCCCATTCGGCAACACACGAGAAGAATTCGAATCTCCAGGATTTCGGGGTGAACGCGCTGCGCCGTTCATGGTGAGCCACTGAAGATCTGATCGGCGTGACGCGAATCCTGTTGTTCGACGACTGCTCTTGCGATGCTGACCGGGTGACACCCGGGCGGCCTCGGAAGGCAGACGCATGACCATCCTCGATCCCCCCACAGTCGACGCCGCGAGCCTCGGAGTCTACGACTCGATCACCGACGCCATCGGCAACACACCCCTCGTCCGGTTGAACCGGGTAACCGGAAGTATCTCCGCGACGGTGTATGCCAAGCTCGAGTTCCTCAACCCCGGCGGAAGTGTGAAGGATCGCGCCGCCCTGGCCATGATCCACGCGGCCGAGGAATCCGGGGAGCTCCTGCCCGGAGGCACCGTCGTGGAGGGCACGTCGGGCAATACCGGAGTCGGGCTGACGTTGGTCGCCGCCGCTCGGGGATACCGTTCCGTCGTCGTGGTACCCGACAAGACGAGCGTCGAGAAGATCGCGTTGCTGCGGGCGCACGGGGCGCGGGTGCATGTGACACCGGGCGGCAGGCCCAGCCGCCATCCCGAGTTCGTGCGCAACGTGGCCACTCGTCTCGCGGCGGAGATCCCCGGCGGCTGGCTCGCCGGCCAGTACGACAACCCGGCCAATCCCGACGCGCACCGCACCACGACAGGTCCGGAGATCTGGCGTCAGACCCAGGGCCGAGTCACTCATCTCGTCGCCGGTGTCGGAACCGGTGGGACCATCACGGGGACGGGGGAGTTCCTGACGAAGATCTCCGGCGGGGCCGTGCAGATCATCGGCGCGGACCCCGAGACCTCCGTATACGGCGGGGGAGACGGACGGGCCTGGTACATCGAATCCGTGGGCCATTTTCTGCACCCGCAGACCGAGCACGACGAGTGGCCGGATTCCTATCACCCGGACGTCGTCGACCGTCTCGAGCGGATCCCGGACATCGAGGCGCTCACGGTGCTGCACCGCCTCGCCCGGGAGGAAGGACTCCTCGTCGGAGGTTCCGCCGGTACCGCGGTGGCCGCCGCCCTGCGGTTCGCGCGGACCCTCGGTCCGGACGACGTCGTGGTCGTGATCGTCCCGGACTCGGGCCGGGCCTACCTGTCGAAGTACTTCGACAACGAGTGGCTGGGACGGCTGGGCTTCCCGCTCTACCACGCAGCGACCGGACCCGTTGTCGGTGATGCACTGGGCGGCCGGGGGAGCGCACCGCGGGCCGTGCCGTCCACCGCAACCGTTGCGGAGGCGCGTGGCGTGCTCGCGGACACCCCGGCCCTGCCCGTCGTGCTGGCGCGCCCGGTCACCGGTCCGATCGTGGTCGCGGAGATCCTGGGGTCCGTCAGTGCCGCGGCGCTGTCACACGCTCCGGACGACGACCTGATCGGCGCGCACGTCGATCGGGCGTTGCCCGTCGTGGGAGTCACCGAGGAGTTGTCGGTGGCAATGCGACGAATCGGGGGGCACCGGGGGCCGGTCGTCGTGTCCGAGAACGGGCGAGCCGTGGTGTTGGTCGACGCCGACGTCGTCCTGACCTCGCCTGTCGCGTGACGTGCGGTGATCCGTCACCCTTGATCGAACACCTTCTCGAAGCAATTCGAGAAGGGCAAGATCTCGTATGGGGAGAAGATCGGAATCCGTGAGTAGCCACTCTTCTCGTACAACCTGACCGCATCGGGTTGCCGGTCGCCTGTCTGGAGAATCAGGCGTGGGCGCCCCGCCTTCCTGGCGGCATCCTCGACCGCGCTCAACAACGCTGTCGACACTCCGGTTCCGCGATGTTCCACTGTGACGAACATCCGTTTCAACTCCAGGTCGTCGCCGTTCCACCTGAGCGCGGCGTGACCGACCGCTTCTCGATTGTCGGTTGCCCCCGCGGCGGTGTACACCACCACTGTGAGGAAAACGGACGTCGGGTCAACCGCATTGGTGGCGGCGCGGTCTGCAGTCGATACTCGGTCGGAGTATCGCGGCCCCACTTCGCGGGCCATGGCCGCGCGCAATGCCTCCGCGTCGGGATCGAACCAAGACACCTCGGTTACGTGAAGTTGCGAGAGTGCTGATTCAGAGGTCATTCACATTCTCCGTCTATGAAAACGCAGTTTCGGTAGATGCTTCCCGATCTTCATCCGGGATTCGAGGGTTGAAATCACCTTGACGCCAACGGTGTCCAGCAATCTCTGCTCGCTACCGATGAAGGTACAAGGTGCATCGACATTTCCGATCTGGAGGAATTAATGTCCAGTTGTGTCGAACTGTCGCACGTCAGGCCCTGTTTCTCATCGTGGAGGACGCAGGGCATGGACGTTCAATGGTGACAACCGGGATTAGTATCGCGATGTCCGGATGCTGGAACGTAATCCAGTCGGGTGATGTGGCGTCCCTCGGGGGCGAAAGTAGGGAATGGACGCAATCGCGGCGGCGCACACGGCCGTCAGTCCGGACGCGCTCTCCGCCCAATCGTTGGAGACGGCACGATTCGCCGATCTCAGCCGGCCGATCACCGACGTCGAACAGGAATCACCACCTCATGAGTCTCGAATTCCTCTGGTACATCCCGAATCAGGTCACCCCTGGACACCGCGGCGACGCCGTCACGGTTGACCACAACAGTCTGGACACCCTCACGAGCCAGGCGAAGACCCTCGAGGACTATGGCTGGAAAGGGGCCTTGATCGGCACCGGTTGGGGTCGGCCGGACACACTCACCGTCGCCGCCGCCCTTGCGGCCAGGACGGCGACATTCGAGCCGCTCATCGCGATCCGGCCCGGCTACTGGCGACCGGCTCACTTCGCCTCCGCCGTCGCTACTCTCGACCATCTGACCGGCGGCCGGGTCCGGATCAACATCGTGTCCGGGAAGGACAACCTCGGAGCCTACGGCGACCACGAGAGCGACCAGGCCCACCGTTACGCCCGCACCAAGGAGTTCCTCCAGCTCGTTCGCAAGCTGTGGACGGAGGAGAACGTCACCTACCGGGGTGAGCACTTCCAGGTCACCGATTCCACAGTGCTGCCCCGGATCTCACCACGCGGAGATCGGACCCACCCGAAGCTCTACTTCGGTGGCGCGTCCGAAGCCGCCGAGCGTGTTGCGGCGACCGAGGCCGACGTTCAGCTCTTCTGGGGTGAGCCGCTCGCGGGTGTGCAGGAGCGGATCGAACGGTTGCGGTCACTGAGCGAGGAACTCGGCCGAGCGCATGCGCCGCTCGAGTTCGGCCTGCGGATCACCACCTTCGTCCGGGACACGACCGAGCAGGCCTGGGCCGAGGCAGAGGAGAAGGTAGCGGAGATGGCGAAGAATCAGGGTGCGGCTCCACAGAATCCGCATCGCCAGACCGCCGTGGGACAGCAGCGACTCCTCGACCTGGCTACCCGTGGCGACGTGCTCGACGACAACCTGTACACCGCACCCGGGAAGTTCGGTGGCGGCGGCGCCGGCACCACGTGGCTCGTGGGCTCCCCGGAGGACGTCGCGAAGTCGCTGCGCAAGTACCAGGATCTCGGCATCACCCACTTCGTACTCTCGGACACCCCGTATCTGCCGGAGATCGAGCGTCAGGGCAACCAGCTGCTGCCGTTGCTGCGGGAATGAGCGGGGGAGCGCTACTTACGCTTCCCCGCAACAGCTTTGCGTTGCTCCGTGACAGTCACCCGCCCGCGCTGTCGGCGCGGGCGGGTGATTGGTTGTCATCGGCTGGTGGCTCTGTCACACAACGAGTCCCGGCGGACGATGCACTCCGAGATCTCCTCGTCGGTCAGAGTCTGAGTCCGGTTCCGTGCACGCCGTGTTCCTCGATGAGCGCGAGTTCTTCGTCGGTGAGCGGCGGGAAGTCCAGGGCCGCGATGTTGTGGTCGAGTTGCTCGGTGGAACTCGCTCCGATCAGCGCCGAGGTGACCTCGCGCCGCCGCAGCACCCACTGCAGCGCGAGCTGTGCCAGTGACTGGCCGCGGGCCTCGGCAATCTTGTTGAGCTCGGCGGTGCGCTGCCGGTAATTCTCGTCGATCACATCCGGCGTCAGGAACGTGCTGTTCTGTGCTCGTGCGCGCTCGGGAATCGTCTCCAGGTACTTGTCCGTCAGCAGACCCTGCGCCAGGGGTGAATACACGATCAGCCCGAATCCGTCCTGGCGGGCGGTGTCCAGCAAGCCGTTCTGTTCGGGACGACGGTCGTAGATCGAGTAACGCGCCTGGTGGATGAGCAGCGGAACGCCGGCCTGGCGTAGCAGTTCGGCGGCTTCGTGCGTGCGATCGGGTAGGTAGTTGGAGATGCCGACGTAGAGCGCCTTGCCCTGCTCCACCGCGCTCACCAGAGCTCCGACGGATTCCTCCAGCGGCGTGCTCAGGTCGGGGCTGTGGTGGTAGAAGATGTCGACGTAGTCGGTGCCGAGGTCGCGCAGACTGTGGTCGAGCGAGGTCAGGATCGACTTGCGTGAGCCGCCTTTGAGATACGGGCTCGGACCGATCGGGTTACCTGCCTTGGTCGACAGGATGAGTTCGTCCCGGTAAGGGGCGAGGTCCTTGGCGAGTACGGCGCCGAAGTTCTTCTGGGCTGCGCGATGCGGTGGGCCGTAGCGGTCGGCGTTGTCGAAGTGGGTAATGCCCAGGTCGAACGCGTGGAGGATGATCTCCCGCTGCGTCGCGAAAGCGTAGTCGCTACCGAACTTCTGCCACAGGCCGAACGAGAAGGCAGGCAGATCGAGTCCGGACTTTCCGGTGCGGTGATACGGGACCTTCTCGTAGCGGTCCTCGGCAGCGGCGTAGGTGAGATCGAAGGGGCTATCGGTCATCGGTGTCGGCTCTTCCGTTCTGGTCGGTTGTTGCGGGGGTCGGTGGTGTAACTGGCCGGGCCGTCCGTCCGGGGAATCGCCACGATCCACCGACGCCGGCGACGAGGATGTCGACGTTGATCAGAAGCCGGCCGCTCACTCGGTAGTCCCTTCATCGGGGATGGACTCGAGTGTTAATCGGTGACCGACGGACGGTTTCGGTGTCGGCTCGGTACCGGAGCGACGGCGCAGCGACACGCGTGGTCGGATCCATGCGAACACTGTCACCGAACGGAGACGGAAAGGGAATCGTTCGGATCGTGAAGATTCTCTGGAAAGAATCTCCGCGCTGACGTCCTGCCGATCGTCGAAAACTTCGCGGCACTATCTTGGTGTGGTGGGCGATGACACCTGGGCCGGTTTGGCCGACCAGTTTGCCGACGAGGCGTATGCCTCGGTGAAGGGGCGCGTGCGCACCTATGTGTTGCACCAGCAGCTGCTGGAGCATTTGCCGGCCCCTCCAGCCCCTGTGCTCGACGTCGGCGGAGGCGCGGGCCATCAATCGTTCCCGCTGGCCCAAGCCGGTTACGACGTGACCTTGCTCGACCCGTCGTCGGCGATGCTGGACAAGGCTCGACAGCGACTCCAACGGCTGCCCGGTGAGGTCCAACGACGGGTGACGCTCGTGGAGGCCGACGGCGAGAACGCCGATGAGGCGGTTCATGGTCAACGCTTTGCCGCCGTGTTGTGTCATGGCGTGCTCGGGTACCTGGAGCGTCCGGAGCCGTTGGTCGACCAGCTGTGCAGGTGCGCTGCTGCCGGTGGCGTCGTCTCGATCATGACGGGCAACGCCAAGGCGATGGCAGTGCGCCCGGCCTTGGAACAACGGTGGGACGACGCTCTGGCATCGTTTGACGCCAGGGGCGAGATCGGGGTGCTGGGAGTTCCGACTCGCGCCCATACGGTGGAGGAACTCAGCGAGCTCGTGCAGAGCCGCGGCGTGGAGCCAGTGCGCTGGTACGGGGTATGGCTGTTCGTCGACTGGCTCGATTTCAGTGGAGCCGAGTTGGACCCGAACGACACACAGCAGATGGCGGCGACGGCCGCAGTCGAACTCGAAGCCGGCCGACGAGACCCCTACCGCCAACTCAGCCGCGTCTTTCATCTCGTGGGACGCAAAAGTCCGAGCTGACGGGACAACGGCACCATCGATACGCCACCACAAAGTCGTCGCCGGTGATGCAAATACGGTGCGCGGTCTTCGTGTCGACAGCGAGATGGCAGGATCAAGTCATCGAGATCGGAACCTCGATGTGAGGGTCCGGATCGAGATTGAGGGAGTATCGGCATGGCGCAGGGCATTGTGAAGTGGTTCAACGGTGAGAAGGGCTTCGGTTTCATCGCACCCGACGACGGAACTCCGGACGTCTTCGTGCATTACTCGGAAATCTCGGGCAGCGGTTTCAAGTCGCTCGATGAGAACCAGCGCGTGGAGTTCGAGGTCGGCCAGGGGCAGAAGGGCCCGCAGGCCACGAACGTACGCTCTGTCTGATCAGTGCAACGTGGGGACCGCATCCGGTGGGTGCGGTCCCCATTGCACATAACCGTGCGCATCGGTGCTGACCGGCCTGGGGCGCCGCGGTAGGCGGACCGATTGGTACCCGCCCGGAGCTGCACGTATGCGGTGACGGGATGACCGCTAGTCCCGGGTGGCGGCCTGCTCTGTCACCCAGGCCGCGATCTGTGCCCGGGAGGAGAATCCGAGTTTCGCGAGAATGTGCTCGACGTGGCCCTGCGCGGTGCGTTGGGAGATCACGAGGCGGGCGGCGATCGCCTTGTTGGTCAGACCCTGCGCGACCAGGTCTGCGACCTGGCGTTCACGTGTGGTCAGAGCCGTAGCGGGATCGGCGCGCGGCGGTGCGGCCGGTGCAGGTTCGCCCAAGGCGTAGGACACGGCGGCGTCGAAACTCAGCGCCTCGCCCTCGTGGGAGGCAGCGGTGAAGGCACGTTGACCGAGTGCTCGGCGCGTGACAAGTTCGCATTCCTCATGAGATCCGGTCAAGTTCGGGATCTGAAGAGTGGAGGTGCCCACGCGCCGTCGTAGCACCTCGGCGGCGGCCATCAGGACTGCGGCACGGTGGAAATGGTTCTCGGAGGACGAGATCCAGGCGAGGATCTCGATGCACCAGGTAGCCCCCAACGGATCGTCGACCAGGCGGGCCAGCTCGAGTCCCTTCCGCAGCAGCATCACTGCGCGATCACGGTCACCCTTTCTCCACATCACCAGGCCCAAGGTGAGAGACGAGCGTCCGCAGGTCACCGATTCGCCATGGGATTCGGCAATCCGGATCGCCTCTTCGAGGCAAGCGGTGGCGTCCTCGGTGTGCCCGAGTACCTCGTGAGTCAACCCGATCCCGTGCAAGGCCGTGATGTACGCAAGGAGATTGTTCTCCCTGCGCAGGACTGTCAGGGCGTCGGTGTACGAGCGCACGGCGCGATCCGGATTGCCGCTGTGCAGCGCGTGAGCTGCGGTGGCGTGATGCATGAGTGCACGATCGAGGGCACTTCCCCGGCTTTCGGCCAGTGCACGCCCTCGATCTATCAGCGCAGCTGCCCGCTCCAGATCTTCGTGTCTGGTGGCGAGAACACCGGCCGAATACAACGCCTTCACTCGGAGCGCGGTGTCGTGTTCGTCCTGGAACGCCAGCGCGCGGTCGAGCCAGCGGCGGCCTTCGCGGAGCCGTCCACGGGAGAGCCAGAACGGAAACAGAGCAGTAGCGATCTCCAGTCCTGCGTCGGCTGAGGAGTCATCGGCGTCGGACAGGCTGAACTCCATCGCTTCGCGCAGGTTGGGTTGTTCTCGGTCGAGGCGAGCGAGCCAGACGACCTGTCGGTGGCTGATCCACCCGGACTCTGCGTCGAGGGCAAGTTGCCGATACCAGCTACGGTGCCGTCGTCGGATCTCCGACAAGGTGCCGGCCTCTTCGAGCTTGTCCCGGCCGTAGTCACGCAGCGTTTCGAGCATCCGAAAACGCACAACGGCCCTCGATTCCTCGCGAATGAGGATCGACTTGTCCACCAGCGACGCAATGAGATCGAGCAGACCGCCCGGTTCGGCGTCGTACGTGTACACCCATTCGGCGGCTTCGAGTTCGAAGCTACCGGCGAAGACCGACAGCTGGGCCCAGAGCCGCTGTTCTGCTGGGAGACACAGGTCGTAACTCCAGTCGATGCTCCATCGCAAGGTCTGCTGACGGGTTGGCGCACTCCGACTCCCGCGGGTCAGCAGCTCGTACCGGTTGGTCAACCGTTGCAGGATCTGTTCCGGCGACATGGTGCGCAGCCGGGCCGCCGCCAATTCGATGGCCAGGGGCAGACCGTCCAGCCGGATGCAGATTCGGGCGACGGCGACGGCGTTGTCCTCGGTGACCTCGAAGCCGGGCACCGTGGTGGCGGCGCGCTCGGCGAACAACGTCACCGCGTCGTAGCTGGGCAGGCCCTTCAGCGAAGGTTCCGAATCCGACTCCGGAACGGTCAACGGGCGCACTCGGATGGCGGATTCCCCAGCGACATCCAGGGTTTCGCGACTTGTTGCGAGAACTCGCAGGCCGGGGCAGGTCCGCAATAGCGTCTGCGTCAGGTCCGCCGCTGCGTCCACCACCTGCTCGCAGTTGTCGAGCACGAGCAGCATTTCCCGTGTACGCAGGAATTCGACGAGGGTGTGCAAGGGTTTCAGCGAGCGGTGGCGCAATCCCAACTCGGTCGCCACGACTTCTCCCAACAACGATCCGTCGTGCAGGTCACCCAATTCGACCAGCCGAACTCCATCGGCGAATGCCCGCTGGGTGCTGGCCGCGACCCGTAGCGCCAGTCGGGTTTTGCCGACCCCACCGATTCCGGTCAAGGTGACCAGCCGTGACGCCGAGAGCAGCCGCTTGGTGTCGCTGAGTTCCTTTCGCCGGCCGACGAAACTCGTCAACTCCAGCGGGAGATCCCCGTCGGTACCCGAGGTGGAAGGGGGCGGGGGCTGATCGGTCGGTGATCGCCCTGTCGACAGTTGTGTCGGGTGCTCGGCGTCGGGTTCGGAGCGGAGCGACATCTCGTCGATCGGGATACCGCGGTTGAACTGGATTTCCTGTAGGGCTTCGCCCAGGGTCGCAGCGGAGGGGCGCTCCCGCGGATCCCGGGACATCGCGCGTTCCACCACTGCGGCCACGTCGGCATCGATTCCGGCTTCGCCCAGGTCCGGCGTCGGTTGCGTGGTGATCCGCAGGAACTGTGCGACCACCTGCTCACCGCTACGGCGCTCGAACGCCGCGTGCCCGGTCAGCGCCGCAAACATCGTCGCCCCCAGCCCGTATACGTCTGAGGACGGACTCGGCGGGTCGCCACCGAGGACCTCCGGGGCGGTGAAGGCCGGTGATCCGGTGATGGTGCCGGTGGCGGTCTGGAAACCGCCGGTGATGTGCGCGATCCCGAAGTCGGTCAGCGCCGGGTCGCCGTAGTCGGTGAGCAGGATATTGCCGGGTTTGACGTCGCGGTGAACGATGCCGAACCGGTGCGCCGTCTCGAGGGCGCCGGCTATCTTCACCCCCAGCCGCAGTGTCTCCGCCATCGTGAGTGGGCCGTGCCGGCGGATCCGCACGTCGAGGGAATCCTGTGGGTGGTACGGCATCACCAGGAAGGGGAGACCGCTCTCGGTGACGCCGACTTCGAGCACACTCACGACGTTCGGATGTCCGGTCAGCCGGCCCATCGCCCGCTGCTCGCGGAGGAATCGGGCCCGGTTCTCGTCGTCGAGATCGCCGGTGAGAACCTTCACCGCCACCGCACGGTCCAGTGCGGACTGGGTGCAGCGATACACCACCCCGAAGCCTCCGCGCCCGATCTCCCGGGCGTCGTCGAACCCGGCCGCGCGCAGTTCGTCCGTGGTCGCGGAGACTGTGGCGCGCTGAGTTCGGAGGGGATCGCCGTCGGCCGTCAACGTGCTATCCGTCCCTGTGAACCCCTGGGAGCATCTGATCAGCCTCTCGACGACGTCCCCTCAGACTATCGCCATATCGCCGCACCCGTCTCGAGCAGTGTCGTCACGGGGAGTCGCGGAGTTGTGCCGAATCCGCGTCCACGTCGATCAGGTAGTCCTGGAAACGTTCCCGCAGTGGAGCCTTGAGCATCTTGCCGGTCGCTCCCATGGGAATCGAATCGGCGAAGACGACGCTGTCGGGGATCCACCATTTGGCCATCTTGCCTTCGAAATGGGCGCGTAGTTCCTCGGCGGAGAGGCCGGAGCCACGTTTCCGTACTGCGACCAGTAGGGGACGCTCGTCCCACTTGGGATGCCGTACGCCGATGCAGGCCGCCGTGGTGATGTCCGGGTGGCCCATCGCGATGTTCTCGATCTCGATGGAACTGATCCATTCGCCGCCCGACTTGATGACGTCCTTGCTGCGGTCGGTGATCTGCATGAACCCGTCCGGGTCGATGGTTGCGATGTCACCGGTGGGGAACCAGCCGTCGACGAGCGGGTCCTTCCCGGCCTGTCCGAAATACTGCGACATGACCCAGAGACCCCGGGCCATCAGGTGACCCGCGGATACCCCGTCCCACGCGAGTTCGTGGCCGGTGTCGTCGACGATCTTCAGGTCCATGCCGAAGACGCATCGTCCCTGTTTGCCCTGCACGGCGTACCGTTCCTCGGGCGCCGCCTGAAGGTGCGTGTTCTTCAGGACCGAGGCGGTACCGAACGGGCTGGTCTCGGTCATGCCCCACCCGTGGACGACGGTGACGCCATGGGTCTCCTCGAGTTCGCGGAGCATCGCGGGGGGACACGCTGCACCGCCGATGACGGCGCGTCGCAGTGTGGTGAACCGCAGGTTTCGTCGTTCCACGAACTGGAGTTGTCCCTGCCAGACGGTGGGCACGCTTGCCGACACAGTGACCTGCTCGGTCTCCTGCAAGTCGTAGAGCGCCCCGCCGTCGAGGTCGGGCCCCGGAAAGACCACCTTCGCGCCGACCATGCACGCGGCGTAGGGGAGTCCCCAGGCGTTGACGTGAAACATCGGCACGATCGGCAACACACTGTCGCGCGCGGACAGGCCGACCGAATCGGGCAGGGCGACCGCGAAGGAATGCAGGACCGTGGATCGGTGGCTGTACAGGACACCCTTGGGGTTTCCGGTGGTTCCGCTCGTGTAACACAGCGAGGATGCGGTGGCTTCGTCGAACACGGGCCAGTCGTAGGTTCCGTCCTGGGCATTCAGGAGGTCCTCGTAGGCCAGGAGCGCGCCGGGATCACGGGGCAGGTGGTCGCGGTCCGACATCAGCACGAAGTGCTGCACGCTGGTCAGACGCGGCGCGAGTTCTTCGATGACGGGCAGGAATGTGAGGTCGAAGAAGAGCACCGTGTCTGCGGCGTCGGCGACGATCCACTCGAGTTGGTCGGGGTGCAGACGGGGGTTGAGGGTGTGGAGGACGGCACCGGACCCGGAGACCGCGTAGTAGAGCTCGAGGTGCCGATATCCGTTCCAGGCCAGGGTCGCGATCCGGGTGCCCGGTTGCACACCCAGCGCCTCGAGCGCCTGGGCCAGCTGCCGTGACCGTGTGGCGAGGTCGCTGAAGGTGTAGCGATGAAGGTCGCCTTCGACCCGCCGGGAGACGATTTCTTGCTGACCGTGATGGCGTTCGGCATGGGTGAGGAGGGAGGAGACCAGCAGGGGCTGGTCCATCATCAGACCGTTCACGGGAGTCTCCTGGTTGTCGACAGTTCGGATTCCCGGGCGCGCGCCGAGATCTCCGACAGCAGGGCGAGTGCCCGCTGTGCTGCGTTGGGGCCTCCGTCCACGTCGCCGCGGACGAAGAGGGGGCGCAGTTCTTCGATGTCGCCGAGGGCGCGGAGCAGGTCGGGTTCGACGATCGAGTATTTGCGCAGTGTGTTCACCACCAGCATGGACGTGTGCACGATGTCCTCGTCCTCGGGGGAGACGCCGTGGTTGTGCAGGGCGTAATTCGCCCAGTGCGTGCCGGCGAGCATTGCGGCCTCGATCTTCATCTCCCAGTCGTGGTCGCCGCAGTGCGCTACCGCACGCTCGATGCGCTCCGCGAGGAAGCGATGACGTTCCGCCTTCATGACGCCTTCTCCGTCATCCCGGCCCTCGCGAACAGGATCGCTTGCACCCGTTCGAATTCGCGCTCGCATTCGCCGACGATGTACCGGGTGGGGCGGCGCTCACCGCGCAGGCACGGGTCCCGGTGTTCCTCGAGCGCCTCGAGGGCGATTTCCAGACATTGGATGTCTTCGGGAATCTCACCCTCGATCGGGGGCCACCCGACGTGGCTGACGTCGCCGGGGCCGCGCAGCACGCGCGCGTAACCACCGTCGGGCTGCTGCGCCAGGTGAACGCCGGGAATGGTGGAGAAGACCGGGTCGTCGCTGGTGAGGCCGGCGAGGTGCAGACAGGCGTTGTAGGCGTTGGTGCCGGCGGTGAGGGTGGTCCAGTACCACAGCTCGAAGTTCTCGATCGGGTCCAACCGAGTGCGCAGGTCGGTGAGCCGGTGGAACTTCTCCACATGGGATGCGGTCCTCATGAAGCGTCCGCAAGGGCGTCGTCGACCAACAGGACGATCTTGCCGAAGTGCTGGTCGGTCTGCATGTAGGCGTGGGCCGCCGCGATCTCGTCGAGGCGGTACGTCCGGTCGACGGTCGTCCGTATCGTGCCGGCTTCGAGCGGCACGAGCAGGTCCCGGGCGCAGGCCTGTACACAGGCCAGTCGTTCCTCCTCGGTGCGGGTGCGAAACGTTACCCCGATGAGCTTCAACCGCTTCAGCCACAGCACGTTGAGATCGATGGTGGCGGTGCTCGACCCCAATCGTCCGATGTTGACCAATCGGCCCTGCACCGCCAGGGACTCGAGATTGGCTTCGAAGGTGGTGCCGCCGACGGAGTCGACGATGATGTCGACGCCATTGCCCGTGGTGAAGCCGGCGACGGCATCGACCTGGTCGGTGGTGGAGACGTCGATTGCGCAGTCCACCCCCGATGTTTTCAGCCGCTCGACCTTGTCTGCCGAACGGGACGTGGCGACGATGCGGGACGCGCCCATTGCCCCGGCAATCTCGATCGAGGCCAGCCCGATGCCGCTCGATGCGGCGTTGACGAGCACTGTTTCGCCGGTGCGCAACTGTCCGTTGGTGATCAGCGCGTCGTGCGCGGTGATGAACACGTTGGGGAAGGCCGCGGCATCAGCCCAGGAGACGGAGTCCGGTACGCGCATCAGGGCGCGCGACGCGGCCAACGCGTACTCCGCCTGGCCGCCGTTCCCGTGCCCCATCACCCGATCGCCTTCGCGCCACTGGGTCACACCGGCACCGACCGCAGCCACCTCGCCCGCGAACTCGACCCCGATCGGTTGCGGCTCGCCGGTGCGCACCCGACCGGCCTGCAGGATCTCTCCACGGTTGAGCCCGGCGGCTTTCACCTTCACCAGCACCTGATCGGGGCCGGGGGTAGGCGTGGGGACGTCGAGGACGGTGACCTTGCCGCCGTCGGGATGGGGGACTGCGCGCGCTGCTCTCATGGGCTGCTCCTTCGACTCGATTGAGGAATTGATGTCGACATTAATCAAAATTCGCGTATTCTGCTAGCCAGCGGGCCACAAATTCCGGCCCCGGTTCATGTATCCGACTTCAGGAGACAGTCATGAGTGCTTCGTCTGCAGAACGTCTCGCCCGACTTCAGGGCAAGATCATCGACTTCCGTCTGCGGCCCCCGACAGGCCCCTACCGCAACTTCTTCACCCCCACTGTGGTGGGCTCGGTCAATCGCATCCTCGGTCACAGCGTGCCCCGCTCCTACACGATCAGTACCGATCCCTTCCCGCAGGCAGAGGAACGCGCACTTCGTGCCCTGATCGACGAGATGGACGCCGTCGGAGTCCGCCTCGGTGTGATGAACGGTCGCCATTCGGTGAATCGTCCTGTGCCGGTGCACATCGAGGACGCCGACCTGGCCGAGCTGACGCAGCGCACCGACAACCGCGTCCTCGGGATCGCCGGCATCGACTTCGACAAGCCCACCGAGGAGATCATCGCCGGGCTCGACACCGCGATGAAGGAATACGGCCTCGTCGGTGTCTGCATGGAGCCCGGCCTGGCACGCGAGCCCATGTACGCCGACGACGAGCGGATCTTCCCGATCTACGAGAAGATCGCCGAACTGGGTGTGCCGCTGCTGTTCATGACAGGGCCGCTGGCGGGACCCGACATCAGCCACACCGATCCGGTCCGTTTCGACCGGGTGGCCAAGCGCCACCCCACCATGCCGGTCATCCTGGGCCACGGCTGCTTCCCCTACGTCAACGAGGCGATCGCACTGGCGTTCAAGAGCGAGGCGACGGGCATTCACAACGTGTTCGTGTCCCCGGACGTCTACGCGTTCGCCCCGGGCGGACAGGGCTACACCCAGGGCATCAACTGGCTGCCGAACCGGTTCGTCTACGCGTCGGCCTACTCGTTCTGCGGTGTCGAGGAGTCGGTGCACGAGACCCTGAAACTCGACATCGACGACGCGGCGCTCGACGCCTACATGTACCGCAACGCCGAGGCGCTTCTGCGTGGGATGGGTGCGTGAGATGACCGGACGTAACACGAAGGTGACGATGCGGCGGCATCCCGCCGCCATGGTCAGCGAGGACGACTTCGCCGTCGAGGAGACCGACCTGCCCCGGCCCGGCGACGGGCAGGCCCTCGTCAGGGTCCTGTACCTGTCGCTGGACCCGTACATGCGGCCGATGATGGACCCGGTGCGCTCCTACGTGCCGCACCTGAACCCAGGCGACGTCATGCCGGGGGCGACCATCGCCGAGGTGATCGAGAGCAACGAACCCGAGCTGCCGCAGGGCACCGTCGTGGCGTGCTCTCTCGGGTGGCAGACCCACGGTGTGGTGACCAAGGACGCAGTTCGCGTCATCGACCGGAACGCCGGCCCCGTGTCGGCCGCGCTCAGTGTGCTCGGAATGACCGGAGCCACAGCGCATTATGGTCTTCTCGAGCTCGCCAAGCCGGCCGCGGGCGAGACCGTCGTCGTGACGGCGGCCTCCGGTGCGGTCGGCGGTGTGGTCGGACAGATCGCCAAGATCAAGGGCTGCCGGGTGGTCGGTATCGCCGGTGGAGCCGAGAAGTGCCGGTACGTCGTCGACGAACTCGGCTTCGATGCCTGCATCGATTACAAGTCCCCGGACTTCGAGAGGCAGCTCGAGGCCGCAACGCCCGACTACGTCGACGTCCTGTTCGAGAACGTCGGGGGTCCCGTACTCGACGCTGTGCTCGGGCGCATCAACGACCACGCACGCATCTCGCTGTGCGGCAACATCAGTGACTACAACGCCGACGAGCCGTACGGTCTCCGGGGTCTACGCCACCTGTTGATGCATCGGGTCACGGTCTATTCCTTCGTGATCGCCGAGCACCGCGACTACTGGCCCACTGCGATCGCCGAACTCTCCGGCTGGCTTGCAGAGGGAAAGATCAAGTACCAGGAGGACATCGCGGAAGGCCTGGAGAGCGCGCCCAAGGCGTTCATCGCGATGCTCACCGGCGGAAACTTCGGCAAACAGCTCGTCAACGTCGGGGCGTGACCCTTCCGATGCCCGCCTGTGCGGCCCTCGGGCGCACAGGCGGGCATCGGATCGCGCATTCCGCACTCTTGTCACAAGCAATCGTTCCATCCCCAAACTCCCGAAAGGTCCATCAGCATGCCGGAAGCAGTTGTGGTCGCCACCGCTCGGTCTCCGATCGGTCGCGCGTACAAGGGGTCGTTGCGCGAGATGCGACCCGATGACCTGGCCGTGCAGATGGTGCGGGCCGTGCTGGCGAAGGTGCCGGCACTGGACCCGACCGAGATCGACGATCTGATGCTGGGTTGCGGTCTGCCCGGTGGTCGGTCCGGGCACAACATGGGTCGCGTGGTGGCGGTCCTGGCCGGGATGGATCACCTGCCCGGCACGACGGTCACCCGCTACTGTGCGTCGAGCCTGCAGACGACGCGGATGGCGCTTCACGCCATCAGGGCTGGTGAGGGTGACGTCTTCATCTCGGCAGGGGTCGAGAGCGTCAGCAGCTACACGTGGGGAAACTCCGACAGCCTGCCCGATACGTTCAATCCGCTCTTCGCGGAGGCGCAGACCCGGACGGAGAAGTTCGCCGGTGGTGGCCAGACCTGGGCCGATCCACGCGCCGACGGTTCCCTCCCGGATGCCTACATCGCGATGGGGCAGACAGCGGAGAACGTTGCGCAGCTGATGGGTGTGAGCCGCCGGGACCAGGACGAGTTCGCCGCGCGGAGTCAGAATCGGGCGGAAGAAGCTGCTGCCCAGGGATTCTGGGCGAACGACATCACGTCGGTGACACTGCCCGACGGCAGTGTGGTGTCGGCCGACGACGGCCCGCGCACCGGGGTCACCCTCGAGGCAGTCTCCGAACTGAAGCCGGTGTTCCGTCCGGACGGCACGGTGACCGCCGCGAACTGCTGCCCACTCAACGACGGCGCCGCCGCCGTCGTGGTGATGAGCGATACCAAGGCACAGCAACTGGGTCTCACCCCGCTTGCGCGGATCGTCTCGACCGGAGTCACCGGTCTGTCCCCGGAAATCATGGGCCTGGGTCCGGTGGAGGCGAGCCGGCAGGCCCTGCGGCGGGCCGGCCTGACGATCGACGACATCGACCTGGTCGAGATCAACGAAGCATTCGCCGCCCAGGTCATCGCGTCGGCCCGGGAACTGGGTATCGACGACACGAAGCTGAACATTCACGGCGGAGCGATCGCCCTCGGCCACCCCTTCGGGATGACCGGCGCACGAATTACCAGCACACTGATCAATTCTCTTGTCCACCAGGACAAGCAATTCGGTCTCGAAACCATGTGCGTCGGCGGCGGCCAGGGTATGGCGATGGTGCTCGAGCGGCTGAGCTGAGCCCGACCACAACACGAGTTCGCCGCCGCGGCGAACCCGAATCCAGAGAACCGGAGCAAGTGAGATGAACACACGATTGGACGACAAGGTCGCGATCGTCACCGGAGCGAGCCGGGGAATCGGACTCGGCATCGCCGAGCGACTCGTGGCCGAGGGCGCCAAGGTGGTGATCACCGCCCGTAAGCAGGATGCGCTCGACGAGGCAGTGGCGTCCCTGGGCGGCCCCGAGTACGCGCTCGCGGTGGCGGGCAGGAGCGACGACATCGATCACCAGACCGAGACAGTCAAGCGCGCGATGGACGCGTTCGGCAGTATCGACCTGCTCGTCAACAACACCGGAATCAACCCCGTCTACGGGCCGATGGTCGAACTGGACCTGGACGCAGCCCGCAAGATCGTCGAGGTCAACTGCCTGGCGGCGCTGTCCTGGGTGCAACAGGCCCACAACGCCTGGATGGGCGCGCACGGCGGGTCCGTCGTCAACATTTCGTCGGTGGCCGGAATCCAGCCCGCACCGGGCATCGGCTTCTACGGCGCGACCAAGGCGATGCTCACACATCTCACCGCCCAGCTGGCCGTCGAACTCGGCCCGGATCTACGCGTCAACGCGGTCGCTCCGGCGGTGGTCAAGACCCAGTTCGCGACCGCCCTGTACGAGGGCAGGGAAGACGAGGTCATCGCCGCCTACCCGCTCAAACGGCTCGGTGTGCCGCAGGACATCGGCAGCGCAGTCGCCTTCCTGCTCTCCGACGACGCAGCGTGGATCACCGGGCAGACCATCGTCGTCGACGGCGGCCTGACATTGACCGCAGGAGCCGAATAGTCCTGCGTCGCAGCGTCTGTTCCCACCCTCGTGAGCCGTCCGGCTCCCACATTCTTCATCAACGATCCTCATCAAACACAAGGAGCGAGACATGTCTGATCAGCGCACCGCCATCGTGACGGGAGCTGCTCGCGGAATCGGCGCCGGCGTGGCGAAACGGCTGAGCCGCGACGGATTTGCCGTCGCACTATTCGACCTCGAGGAAGCTGCCGGCAAGCCGGTGGTGGAGGAGATCGAGAAGGCCGGGGGTCGCGCCCTCGCAGTCGGTGTGGACGTCGGCGACGAGCAGGGGGTGGCGCAGGCCGTCGACCGGGTTGCCGAGGAGCTGGGTGCCCCGACGGTGCTGGTGAACAACGCCGGCATCACCCGCGACAACCTGCTGTTCAAGATGACGACCCAGGACTGGGATGCGGTGATGACCGTTCACCTGCGCGGCGCATTCCTGATGACCCGTGCGACGCAGAAGTACATGGTCGACGCCGGGTGGGGCCGGATCGTCAACCTCTCGAGCACGTCGGCGCTGGGCAACCGGGGCCAAGCCAACTACGCGGCGGCCAAGGCCGGTATGCAGGGGTTGACCAAGACGCTGGCGCTCGAGCTCGGCAAGTTCGGCGTGACCGCGAACGCGATTGCTCCCGGGTTCATCGAGACCGAGATGACCGTCGCCACGGCGGAACGGATGGGGATGTCGTTCGAAGACTTCAAGGCGATGGGCGTCGCGGACATCCCGGTGGGCCGGGTCGGCCAACCGGAGGACATCGCGGCGACCGTGTCGTTCTTCGCCCGCGAGGAATCCGGGTTCGTCTCCGGCCAGGTGGTCTACGTCGCCGGCGGGCCACGGGCATGACCGCGGAGAGCACCATTCACCGTGAGCTTCGCGCACGAATCGCGGAGCTCACCACATCCTTTCCCCCTCGGTCCACGGAACCTCGCGAGTTCCAGGGCGCCCGCTTCGACGCCGGGCTGGCCTGGGTGCACTTCCCTCTCGGGCTCGGCGGCCTCGGCCTGTCCCGATCGCTGCAGGGATACGTCGAGGAGTTGCTCGAGGAAGCCGGGGCGCCGGACAACCCGGCACGGCGGATCGGCATCGGCCTGGGTATGGCCGGCCCGACCATTCTCGCCTTCGGGACCGAGGAGCAGAAGCAGCGATTCCTGCGTCCGTTGTGGACGGGCGAAGAGGTGTGGTGTCAGCTGTTCAGCGAACCCGGGGCCGGCTCGGATCTGGCGGCGGTCGGTACCCGCGCCGTCCGCGCCGGTGACCACTGGGTTGTCAACGGGCAGAAGGTGTGGACCTCGAGCGCCCACGAAGCGGACTGGGCAATTCTGTTGGCTCGCACCGATCCCGACGTGCCCAAGCATGCGGGGATGACCTATTTCCTCGTGGACATGACCGATCCCGGTGTGGAGGTCCGGGCGCTCCGGCAGATCACCGGAGAGGCGGAGTTCAACGAAGTGTTCCTCACCGATGTGAGGATTCCCGATACGCACCGCGCCGGGCAGGTGGGGGAGGGCTGGAAGGTCGCCAACGCGACCCTCACCAACGAGAGGGTCGCTATCGGCGGCGACGATTCCGTCCGCGAAAGCGGCATGATCGGCAGAATCGCGTCGACCTGGAGGGAACGGCCCGAGGTGCGCTCGACCGCGCTTCACGACGAGCTGATGACCAGCTGGGTGGAATCGGAAGTATTCCGGCTCACAGGAATTCGCGTCAGACAGAAATTGGCGGTGGGTGCGCCCGGGCCCGAGAGCGCCGGGCTGAAGCTCGTGTTCGCCCGCCTCGCGCAGACCATCAGCGGCCTGGAGGTCGAGGTCAACGGTGAAGACGGATTGCGGTACAGCGACTGGACGATGACTCGCCCCGACGTCGTCGACTTCACGGGCCGTGACGCGGGCTACCGGTATCTGCGCGCAAAGGGGAACTCCATCGAGGGCGGAACGTCCGAGATCCTGCGCAACATCGTCGCCGAACGCGTTCTGGGGCTGCCCACCGAACCGCGTGTCGACAAGGACATCGCCTGGAAGGACGTACCCCGATGAGGGAGTCGAACCTGCTCTACACCGACGTCGAGGACGCATTGCGTGAGGCATTGCGGGACTTGCTGACCGCCCGCTGTCCCGCCGGCGCGGCGACCGCGCTGTACGACGGCGACCGATCGATCGTGCCGCTTCTGTGGAAGTCGCTGGCCGCCGAGTTGGGTCTGGCCGCCCTGCTGGTGCCGGAATCGGCGGGCGGAGCGGGCGCCACGGCCCGCGAGGCCGCCGTCGTCCAGGAGGAACTCGGTCGGTTCGCGGCGCCGGCGCCGTTTCTGACCAGCGCGCTGGTGGCCACCACTGTGCTGAACTTCTCCGATGCGGACGACTTGCTTTCCGAGCTCGCCTCAGGCGAGCGCACCGCGGCCCTCGTCGTCCCGCTCTCCGCGAGCGTTGCCTCCTTCACGCCGGTCGTGACCGCGACGCCCCGTGGAACGGTGACCGGCCAGGTCACCTCGGTAGCCGGTGCGGTGGAGGCGGATCTCCTCCTCGTTCCGGTGCGAGTGGACGAGGGCATCGAGGTGCACGCCGTCGATGCCGCGGCTGTCGATGCCGCCCCCGTCGTCTCCCTCGACATGGGACGGCAGCTGGCCGACCTGACCTTCGACGAGGCGCCCACTCGCGTGGTGCTCGGCGCGGAGGCGGGCGGGCCGGCAGTGCTGGCGGGGTTGCAGATCGGAGCCGCCCTGCTGGCGTCGGAGCAGGTCGGCATCGCGCAGTGGTGTCTCGACACGACGGTGGACTATCTGCAGCAGCGCCGACAATTCGGCAGGATCGTCGGCGGCTTCCAAGCGCTCAAACATCGGCTCGCGGACCTGTACACCGACGTCGAAGGTGCCCGTGCGGCAGCTCGATACGCTGCGGCGTGCGCTGCGGAGAACGACCCCGATCTCGCGGTTGCCGCCTCCATTGCCCAGGCGTTCTGTTCGCAGGTGGCGGTCAAGGCAGCCGAGGAGTGCGTGCAATTGCACGGCGGCATCGGTATGACGTGGGAATATCCGGCGCACCTCTACCTCAAGCGCGCCAAGGCCGACCAGATCGCATTCGGCACGCCGAGCGTGCATCGCACAGTCTTGAGCGAACTCGTACGCCTGCCGATCTAGAGGCTACGGAAACCGGTAGCGACGGAATGGATCTCGACTATCGGTGCCGCTCGTCGCAACACACACCTTCTACCGCAGGAAGTCGATAAATGGATACATCACGAAGTGTGGCACAGCCACCCCCGACGATCGGCGTGGTCCGTGAATCGAGTGTGGACGAGCGTCGGGTGGCGTTGGT
>NZ_LTCZ01000002.1:0-63144 GCF_001583455.1 Rhodococcus sp. LB1
TCCACGAACCCACCACCAACGCCCGCTCACCCGGCCCCAGAACCTCCACATCACCGACCGGCGCATCCGGATCCGCAACCACTCCCGCCAGAATCCGGAGGAACCGCTCCCCGAATCCCACGATCGTGTCCGGATCGAACACGTCCGACGCGAACGTGAACGACGCCTCGATGCCTGCTGCCATTCCGGACGCGTCGTAGCGCTCCGCGAGCGTCAACTGCAGATCGAACTTGGACACACCGGAATCGACGTCGAGGATCTCCACCGTCAGTCCCGGCAGGTCGAGGTGCGCCGGGGCGGTGTTCTGGAACTCCAGCAGAACCTGGAACAACGGTGAGTACGCGGTCGAGCGGGTCGGTGCGACTGCGTCGACCACACTCTCGAACGGCACTTCCGCGTGACCGAACGCCGCCAGATCCGCTTCCCGCGCCCGGGACAGCACCTCGCCGAACGTCGCGGCGGGTTCGACGGTGGTCCGCAGGACCAGAGTATTGACGAGCATCCCCACCACGTCGTCGAGTGCCTCCTCGCCGCGTCCGGCGATCGGCGTCCCGATCGCGATGTCTCCGGAACCGCTGAGCCGCGCCGCCAACACCGCCAGCACCGCATGCATCACCATGAACATCGTGGAATTGTGTTGCCGAGCGAGGAGGAGAAGTTCCCGATGCTTTTCCGCGGACACCGAGAACCGGACGATCCCGCCCCGGAGAGCTCTGTCCGCGGGCCTCGGCCGGTCCAATGGAAGATCCATCGCGTCGGGGAGCCCGGACAGCGTCTGCTTCCAGTACTCCAGCTGCGCCGACATCATGCTGCCGGGATTCTCGTCACTGCCGAGGGCCGCCCGCTGCCACAGGCTGTAGTCGGCGTACTGCACCGGGAGCGGCCGCCAGTCGGGCGCCTGCTGCTGCACCCGCGCCGAGTACGCCACCATCAGGTCACGGGCGAGCGGGGCCAGCGACGCTCCGTCCGCCGAAATGTGGTGCACCACCAGCATGAGGACGTGCTCGTCGTGGCCGGTCCGGAACAGGGCACCACGCACGGGCACCTCGGTGCTCACGTCGAACCCCTGAGCAGTCGACTCGGCGATCCGCGCGCGCACTGCGTCCTCGTCTTCGCAGACCGTCGGCACCAGATCCGGAATCACCTCCCTCGGTGACAGGATCACTTGATGCGGTCCGTCCACCGACGCCGGATACACCGTGCGAAGCGATTCGTGTCGTTCGAGGACATCCGCCACCGTCGCCCGGAGCGCCTCCACGTCGAGAGTTCCGGACAGTCGCAGCGCCATCGGAATGTTGTAGGCGGGCGACGAGGTGTCGTACTGATTGACGAACCACATACGTTGCTGGGCAAGCGACAGCGGGATCCGGTCGGGGCGTGTCTGCGCCACCAGGTCCGGGCGGTCGGGGCGCCTCGCGTGGGCACCCTCGATCCATCCTGCCAATGCCTCCACCGTCGGCGCCTCGAACAGGGTCCGCACCACGAGGTCGGCGCCGAGTGCGGCGTTGACCCGCGCGACCACTTTCGTCGCGACCAGTGAATTTCCGCCGAGGTCGAAGAAGCTGTCGTCGAGGCCGATTCGTTCCACACCCAGCACGTCGGCGAACACTCGCGCGACGGCCCGTTCCACCGGAGTGACGGGCGCACGGAACTCGGTGGCCGTGGAGAGGAATTCCGGCGCCGGCAATGCCGCACGATCGAGCTTCCCCACCGGTGTCATCGGGATCTCGTCCAGAATCACGATCGCGGCCGGTACCATGTACGTCGGCAATTGCTCTGCGGCATAGTCGATCAACTCGGCAGGCGCCAGCTGTTGCCCTGCTGCCGGCAGCACGTACGACGCGAGCACCGTGTCGCCGGACGGTGCCGTTCGCGGCATCGTCACCGCGGTCCGCACCCGCGGATGGGTATGGAGGACGGTGTCGATCTCACCGAGCTCGATGCGGAAGCCGCGTACCTTCACCTGGAAATCGCTGCGGCCCAGATACTCCAGCGTGCGGTCGGTGCGCCACCGCACCACGTCCCCGGTACGATACATCCGGCCGCCGGGGCCGCCGAAGGGGTTGGCCACGAACCGTTCCGCCGTCAACGCTGATTTACCGTGATATCCGCGAGCGAGGGCGTCGCCCGAGACGTACAGCTCCCCGGCCACGCCGACCGGCACCGGGTTCAACCGCGCATCGAGGACGACCTCGTGGAATCCGCGGAGCGGACCACCCAACGTGATGGCTCCGTCCGGTGACAACGGTGCACTGATGTTCGACATGACGGTCGCCTCGCTGGGCCCGTACGCGTTGCACAATCTGCGACCGGGCGCCCACCGCTTCACCAGTTCCGGCGGGCACGCCTCGCCACCGAACACCACGTCCCGGAAGTCGGCGAGTCCGTCCGGCTCGACCGTTCCGAGCGCGGCAGTGGTGACGAATCCGTGGGTGACCCGTTCCGACGTCAGGAGGCGGGACAACTCGGCGCCGCCGTAGATCGTGGGCGGAACGATCACCATGGTGGCGGCGGCGGCGAACACGTGCAGGTACTCGGAGACGGACGCGTCGAAACTCGGGGTGGAGAAGTGCAGAATCCGAGAGGTCCGTGTCGCACCGGATCGTGTGCGCTGCTCGGCCGCGAAGTCGTCCAGGCCACCGTGTGTGACCACGACGCCTTTGGGCCGGCCCGTGGAACCGGACGTGTAGATCACGTACGACGGATTCTCCACGCGGAGAGGCCGCGTCCGCTCCGTGTCGGTCACGGCGGCTTCCGGATGCGTCGCACAGAGCGACCGGAATTCTTCGTCGTCGAGCACCAGCCACGGAATGGCGTCCGGTAGCCGGGAACGCACGGCGGACACCGTCACCCCCAGGGCAGCGCCCGAATCGTCGAGCATGTGCTCGATTCGTTCGGCCGGGTAGTTCGGGTCCACCGGCACGTAGGCCGCACCAGACTTGGCCACCGCCAGCATCGACAGCACCGACTCGATCGAGCGAGTCAAGCCCAGTGCCACGAAGTTCTCCGGCCCGATGCCGCGTTCGGCGAGGACGCGTGCCAACTGGTTCGAGCGGTCGTCCAATTCTCGGTACGTCACCTCGACACCGCGATACGAGAGCGCGACACCGGCAGGGTTGGATCGTGCTGCCGCTGAGAATAATTCGGGCAGCGTCCGACCCGGACGTCCCGGCGCGCCGGAGACCGGAACGAGGGTCGCGTGTTCGGTATCGGACAGGATGTCGATGTCGCCGACGGCGAGTGCGGGGTCGCCGGTGACCGCCTCCAGGATTCGGCGGAACCGTTCGCCGAGGCCACGTACCGTGCCGGGGTCGAACAGGTCGGTGGCGAACCCGAGTGTCGCCGCGATGCCGGACGGGATGCCGTCGGCGTCGAAGGCCTCGGCCGCGGTCACCCGTAGGTCGAATCGGCCGAGCCCGGACGTCTCCGCCCCCTCGCGGCACTCGAACAGGACCTGGACGATCGGCGAGTACGCGGGCGAATCGCTGAGCGCGAGTGCCCGGACCACCTGTTCGAAAGGAACGTCGCGGTGCTCGAACGCCTCCTGATCGACGTCGCGGACGTGGCTGAGGAGATGCGTGAAGGAGGTGTCCGGTTCGACGCGGTTGCGGAGCACCACGAGGTTCCGGCCGTCGTGCATCGCGGTCGTCGTTCCGATCGCCACATCCGAGGCACCCGACAGCCGGCTCAGCAGAACGGTGAAGGCCGCGTGCAGCACCGAGAACGTGGTGGTGTCGTGTTCCCGCGCCAGGGTCACCACTCCGGCATGTGCCTCTGCACCGATCGCAACGTCGACGCGGTCTTCCCCCCGGGTTTGCGCGACGGGGCGAGGCCGATCGGACGGCAGATTCAGCACTTCGGGCATCCCCGACAGCCGATCCTTCCAGTACTCGAGTTGGTGCGCCTCGAGGCGTCGTCGCGCACCGTCGAGGGCCGTGGCCTCGTGAATCGTCGCGACGCGAGCCTGCGGGTCGGCCGAGATGAACTCTTCCAGCAGTGCGACGAAGTGCCGGTGATGCAGTCGCAGTGCCGAATCCTCGTATCTGTTCGGGTTGGCCCGGAAATCGACGAAGATCTCGGCCGGCGTCCCGCTCGGGTACACGTTGACCAGCAGATCTTCCACCGGACCCGACGTGACGATGTGGTATTCGCCGACCAGCGGGCCCAGCTGGACGTTCTGATGGAACAGCATGACGTTGACCATGGGGCCGTGGAGTTCGGCGCCAGTGCCCGTGCCCACGTCGCGGCGGATGTCCTCGATACTGCACCGCTGATGCCGCAACGCGCCCATCAGCTCTCGCCTGACCCGCGACACGAGGTCTGCGACCGCCTCTTCCTCGTCGACCGTGATCGGCAGCGGTGCGACGCTGACCATCATGCCGCCGGAGTTGCGCAGCACCGACGTGGTCCGGCCGGACATCGGAACATTCACGAGGACATCGGTTTTCGCCGTGATCCGCGACAGGTAGCAGGCGAAGGCGGCGATGATCGTGACTGCCGCGGTGGCGTTTGCCTGACTGTCGGCGTTGTGGATTCCGGAAACGGCCGCCTCGGACAGCAGGGCACTCTCGACCTTGCTCCTGGCGAGTGCGGGCGCGGGCGCGTCGGCCAGGGTCGATCCGTCGACTGCCTCGACTCGCTTCGCCCAGTACTCCCGATCGGCCACGAAGCGGTCGGAGGACCGGTAGCGGGCGTCGACGTCGTACAGCTCATGCAGGGTCGCGGCTCGACTCGGATCCGGTTCGCGACCGGCCACCGAGGCCGAGTACCGGTGCGCGATGCGGTTGATCAGCGTCATGGCGCCGTATCCGTCGAGCGCGACGTGGTGAATGCGGCTGTACCACAGGTAGTGCGACTCTCCCACGCACAGGATCGAGGTCTCGAACAGTCGATCCGTGTCGAGATCTAGTGGGGCCTGGTAGTCCCGGTCCATCCATTCGTGCGCTGCGGCGACCGGATCGTCCTCACCGCGAAAGTCGATGAAGGCGATGGACGTGTCGGTGGCATGATCCACGTACTGCATCGGCCGGCCGTCGACCTCGACGACCTTGAGGAACGGCGACTGGAACTCGCGGGCCACCGCGATGGTCTCCCGTCGCAACAGGTCGATGTCGAGGTCGCCGTCCAGCTCCACATAGTGCGCTACCGAGATCGGCACCGCGGGGTCGAGTTGCTGCGCGAACCAGGTGGCACGCTGCGCCGCAGACAGCGGGAAGGGCACCGCGCCCGAATCGTGTGTAACCGGCTTCCGCGTGTCGACGGGCTTCACGGCGGTTCCTCCCCATAAGGTATCCCCGACCGCTCACAGCGTGACCGCGTCCTGATCCTGGCTCGCGAATGCGGGAGGCGGTAGCTTTTCCCCGCCCCCCAGAAAATTCGTTCGCCGTCGACAGGGCGCACAGACCCCATCGTCGCACAGCGGCGCGGCTCTGTTCAGCGGATTCGGTTCTCGCGGTGCCGGGTGCGATCGGCCTCGAGATACCTCGACAGCACCGGACCGATGACGGCGAGGGACTGCGGCTCGATCATGTCGTTGTGCCCGCAGTCCACCGGATGCTCCACGATTCGACCTGTCACGAGCGGCCGCCACTCGTCCGCCGACCGGGCGCGCGTGGCGCCGTCGTCGTCGCCGGTCGCGGGGAAGATCAGCAGCTCGCCATCGTAGACCTGCGGATTGAACCGGTGGACCAGGTTTCGCGAATTCTCGTATCCGGCGTTGATTCGCTCGAGGTGTTCTCCGCGCAGTCCGGAGTCACTGCCCCACGATTCGTTCAGCAGTTGCGCCGCGCGTTCGTAGGTGAGGTCGCCGTCGGTGGCGACGACGAGCCCCAGGCCGCGCAGCAGATCCCGCATGTCGAGCTTCCCGAACAGCGGATCCTCGCCGTTGTCGGGATAGCTGTCCATGACCGCCAGTGTGGCGACGTCGTCGCCGGCCCTCTGCAGTTCGACGGCCATCGCGTGCGCGATGACCCCGCCCAGCGACCAGCCGAGCAGGTCGTACGGTCCCTCCGGCTGGATGGCCTTCATCTCCTCGACGTACCGGTGCGCGAGTTGTTCGATCGACTGGTAGTCGCCGTCCCCGCTGATCGTGGGCAACTGCAGTCCGAACGCGCGGCGGTCGGCCGGCAGATACCGGACGAGACCCGCATACCCCCAGGAGAGCCCGATTCCCGGGTGGACGCAGAACAGCGGTCGTCCGGCGCCCTCGGTGCGCAGCGGAATCACCACCCCCAGCGCCTCCGTCACACCGCCCTCCGCCGACGGCAGAGCGATCCTGCGGGCGAGGCCGGCCGGGGTCGGATCGAGGAACATCCATTGCAGCGGGATCTTCCGATCGAGTCTCTCCTGCAGGGCGGCGATCACCTTCGTGGCGAGCAGGGAGTTTCCGCTCCTCTCGAAGAAGTTGTCCTCGGCCCCCACCCGGTCGAGACCGAGCACCTCGGCGAAGACCTCCACGACTGCCGCCTCGAGGTCGTTCGCGGGCAACCGGAAGCGGACGCCAGAGAGGAAATCGGGTGCGGGCAGTGCGGCGCGATCCAGCTTGCCCACCGGCGTCAGTGGAATCTGGTCGAGGACGACGATCGCGGCGGGCACCATGTGGGCGGGCAGACGCTCCCCGACGAGCCTGGTGAGTTCCGCGGGGTCGATGTCCGCGCCGCCGATCGCACGGACATACGAGACGAGCAGCGGTTCCCCGGCAGGCCCGGCACGGCCGATGGTGACGGCGAACCCGACGTCGGGATGATCGGTGAGTGCGGCGTCGATCTCGCCGGGTTCGATGCGGAACCCGCGGATCTTCACCTGGAAGTCGCTGCGCCCGACGTACTCGAGGGTGCCGTCCCGGCGCCACCGCACCACGTCTCCCGTGCGGTACATCCGCTCGCCCGGGGCGCCCCAGGGGGCGGCCACGAACCGGGAGGCCGTCAGACCGGGCCGACGGTGATACCCGAACGCCAGGGCGCGTCCCGACACATACAGCTCACCGACCACACCGACCGGCACCGGGCGCAGCCGTGAATCCAGCACCACCTCCGAGACGCCGCGGGTCGGTGCGCCGAGCGTGATCGGGTCGCCCGGCACCAGCGCCTCGCTGATGTTCGACATGATCGTGGTCTCGGTCGGACCGTAGGCGTTGAACATCCGGCGGCCGGGCGCCCACCGGGCGACGAGTTCGGGTGGACAGGCCTCACCGGCCACGACCAGCGTCTGCAGCGACTCGAAGCCGAGGGGGTCCATCGACGCCAGTGCGGTCGGGGTGACGAATCCGTGGGATACCCGCTCGTCGCTCAGCAGTCCGGCCAGTTCGGTGCCGCCGTAGATCGTCGGCGGGGCGATCACCAGCGTCGCACCCGCGCAGAACGCCATGACCAGTTCGAACACGGAGGCGTCGAAACTCGGCGACGCGAAGTGCAGCACCCGGGCGCCGGGTGTGACGGCGAGACGGTCGCGCTCCTCCGCGGCGAGGTTCGCCAGGCCGCGGTGCGTGACGGCCACTCCCTTGGGGATACCCGTGGATCCGGACGTGTAGATGAGGTACGCGGGATGCGCTTCGTGCAGCGGCGCCGTCCGGTCCGCGTCGGTGACGGGGGCAGGCGACTGCACCTGGATCCGCTCCTCGGCTTCGGCGTCGTCGAGCACGATCCAGTTCACGGTGCCGGGCAGCCGATCTCGGTGTGCCCGGAGGGTCACCCCGGACACCGCCCCGGAATCGGTGAGCATGTGCTCGATGCGGTCGAGTGGATACCCGGGGTCGACCGGCAGGAACGCGGCGCCCGTTCGAGCGACGGCCCACACCGACAGCACCGATTCGATCGAGCGCGGCAGGCTCAGAGCGACGGTGGTTCCCGGACCCGCACCGTCCTCGATCAGGCGGCGCGCCAACCGGTTGGAGGATTCGTCGAGTTCGCGGTAGCTGATCGTCCGGCCCCGGTACGACACCGCATCGGCGCTCCGGTCTCGTTCGGCCGCCGCCGAGAGCAGTTCCGGCAGCAGGACATTCGGGGCGTCGGGTGCACCGCGCGCCGGGGTGAGCGCCGCGACTTCGTCGGTGCCGAGGATCTCGATGTCGCCGACCGGAACACCGGGTTCCGCGGTGACGGTGTCGAGGATGCGCACGAACCGTTCTGCGAACCCGCGCACCGTGTCGGCGTCGAACAGGTCGGTCGCGTAGTCGATCGCACCCACCATGCCCGCAGCGCTGCCATCGACGGCGAACCGCTCGTCGAGGATCACCTCGAGGTCCACCTTCACGACGGCGAGGTCGGGATCGAGCCCCTCGACGGTCAGCCCCGGCAACCGCAGAGCGGGATTCTCGGTGTTCTGGAATTCGAGGGACACCTGGAAGAGCGGCGAGTGGGCGGTCGACCGCACCGGTCCGACGGCGTCCACCACCCGTTCGAAAGGCAGGTCGGCGTGCGCGAAGGCGCCGAGATCGGCGTCGCGGACCCGACCGAGCAGGTCACGGAACGGCTGTCCTGCCTCCACCGGGGTGCGCAGGGCCAGCGTGCCGACGAACATGCCGACGAGGTCGTCGAGGGCCGCCTCGCCGCGGCCGGCGATCGGGGTGCCGATCGCCACGTCCCCGGTGCCGCCGAGCCGGCCGAGCAGCACGGCGAGTGCGGCATGCACGATCATGAACTCGGTGGACCGGTGCTCTCGCGCCGCCATCCGGATCCGCTCGTGCAGGCCGGGGGCGATCGCGAAGCGCACCCGCTCGCCGCGGAACGACTGCTGCGCGGGACGCCGACGGTCGGCGGGCAGTTCGAGGAGTTCGGGCAGCCCGGCCAGCGCCGACTCCCAGTAGGCCAGTTGCCGCGAGATCAGCGACCCGGGGTCGTCCTCGGACCCCAGTAGCCTGCGTTGCCACAGTGTGTAGTCGGCGTACTGCACGGGCAACGGCGTCCATGCAGGGGCGCGACCGTGGACGCGGGACTCGTACGCGATCATCACATCCCGCACCAGCGGTGCCATGGAGAAGCCGTCGGCCGAGATGTGGTGGACCACCACGGCGAGCACATGATCCGTCGGGTCGAGGGAGAACAGGGCGACGCGCAGCGGGACGGCGGCGGCGACGTCGAAGCCGGCCGACACCAGCCGGGTGAGCTCCTCCCGGAGGAGGTCTTCGTCCACGACCGCGGTCGGGGCGAGCATCGGCGCTTGTTCTGATCGGCCACAGCCTTGGTGGCCGGTGGGCGACAGGATTTCCTGGACGGGTTCGCCGTCGCGGAGCGGGAAGCGGGTGCGCAACGACTCGTGCCGGGTCACGACATCCGTCACCGCTGCGGTCAGCGCATCCACGTCGAGGTCGCCGGTGAGCCGCACCACCATCGGGATGTTGTAGGCGGGCGAACTCGTGTCGAACTGGTTGATGAACCACATGCGTTGCTGGGCGTAGGACAGCGGGATGCGGTCGGGCCGGGCTCCGGCGGTGAGGGCGGGGCGGCCCGACGGACCCGCTCCCGCATGCTCGATGCGCGCGGCGAATGCCTCGACGGTGGGCGCCTCGAACAATGCCCGCACGCCGATGTCGGTGTCGAGTGCGGCGCGCAGGCGGGCCACCGCGCGGGTCGCGCTCAGCGAGTTGCCGCCGAGGTCGAAGAATCCCGCATCCGCGCTCACCCGGTCGAGGCCGAGGACCTCCGCGAAGACCTCGGCCACCGTCTCCTCGACCGGATCGGCGGGTGCCCGGTATTCGCGCGTGCCGACGTCGAATTCGGGTGCGGGCAGGGCTTTGCGGTCGAACTTGCCGACGGCGTTCAGCGGGATCTCGTCCAGCACCGTGATCGAGGACGGAACCATGTGGGCGGGCAGTCTGCTCGCGAGCCGGTGGGTGATCGTCTCGGTGTCGAGGGCACGTTCGGGTGCGGGCACGACGTAGGACGCGAGGAGTGTGTCCCCGGCCGGTCCGCGGTAGGCGACCGTGACGGCGAACCGGACGTCGGGGTCCGCCACGAGGGTGGTGTCGATCTCGCCGAGTTCGATGCGGAACCCGCGCACCTTCACCTGGAAGTCGCTGCGGCCGAGGTACTCGATGACGTGCTCGGCGGTCCAGCGCACGATGTCGCCGGTGCGGTACATCCGTTCCCCGGGATCGGCGGGGTCGGCGACGAACCGTTCCGCCGTCAGCCCGGGGCGGCGGTGGTAGCCGCGCGCCAGTCCCGCGCCGGCGAGGTACAACTCCCCCGGAACCCCGACCGGAACCGGCTGCAACCGGGAATCCAGCACCAACTCCGTGACACCGCGGATCGGTCCGCCGATGGTGATGCGCTCCCTCGGGGCCAGGGGATCGCTGATGTTGGACATGATCGTGGTCTCGGTCGGCCCGTACGCGTTGTACAACCGGCGCCCCGGCGCCCACCGGGACACGAGTTCGGGCGGACAGGCCTCGCCGCCGACGGCGACGTCGGTGAACTGATCCAGCCCCGCCGGGTCGAGGGACGCGAGCGCCGCTGTGGTGACGAATGCGTGCGTGACGTGCCGGTCCCGGATCAGCTGGGCGAGTTCGTCGCCGCCGAAGACGGTGGTCGGCGCGATCACCATCGTCGCCGCCGCGCCGAACGCCTGCAGGTATTCGAACACGGATCCGTCGAAGCTCGGTGTCGAGAAGTGCAGTGTCCGGGACTCGGGATCCGCACCGAAGCGGGCGAGTTGGTCGCGCGCGAAATTGTCGAGACCGCGGTGCGTCACGGTCACGCCTTTCGGCCTGCCGGTGGACCCCGATGTGTAGACGAGATATGCGGCCGAGTCGAGGGTGACCGGTGCCGTGCGGTCGCGGTCGTGGACCGGTTCCGCGGATCCGGCCGCGCACTCGGCGGCGAACGCCGCGTCGTCGAGAACCAGCCAGCCGATGTTCTCGGGCAGGCGGGCGCGATGCTCGGACGTCGTCAGCCCGAGTGCGCACTCCGAATCGGTGAGCATGTGCGTGATGCGCTCGCCCGGATAGTTGGGGTCGACGGGTACGAACACGGCCCCGGTCTTGGCCACCGCCCAGACACACAGCACCGACTCGATCGAGCGTGGGATACCCACGGCCACCGATGTTTCCGGGCCGAGTCCGCGGTCGATCAGAGCACGGGCGAGCCGGTTGGACCGCTCGTCCAGCTCCCGGTACGACACCTCGACGCCGCCGGACGACAGGGCGACCGCATCCGGTTCGACCGCGGCGGCGTCCGTGAAGATCTGCGGGAGCGTGCGGACGGAGCCGGCGGGACCACCGCGGACCGGTACCAGTTCCGCGCGTTCGCGCTCGGTCAGCAGCGACAGCCGGGCGAGCGGCACGTCGGGACCGGTGCAGGCGTCGAGCACCCGCACCACCCGCTCGGCGATGTCCTCGATCACACCGGGGGCGAACAGGTCGGGCACGTACTCGAACTTCAGGTGCAGGCTCGCCGCCGCCGACGCGACGAGGCTCAGCGGGTAGTGGGCGGCGTCGCGGGCATCCACGCCGGTCACGCGGAGCCCGGCGATGTCGGTGTCCTCCGACAGCCCGGCCCGGTCCACCGGGTACGACTCGAACACGGTGAGCGTGTCGAACCCGACGCCGGGACCCGCGGCGTCCTGGATCTCGGCGAGACCCGTGTAGTGGTAATCGAGCATTGCCGCCTGCTCGGCCTGCACCCGCTCCAGCAACGCGCCGAGCGTCTCCTCCGGGCGCAGCGTGACGCGCACCGGCACGGTGTTGATGAACAGCCCGACCATCGTCTCGATGCCGGAGAGTTCCGGCGGCCGGCCGGAGACGGTGGCGCCGAACACGACGTCGTCGCGTCCAGTGAGCATCCCCAGCACGATGCCCCATGCCGTCTGCAGAATGCTGTTGAGGGTGAGCCCGCGAGCGCGCGCGGATTCGCGCAGCCGGTCGGTCCGGTCCTCGTCGAGGTCGAACACCCACTCCCGCGACACGGTCGACAGCTGGCGAGCCCGATCGGCGGGCACCAGCAGCGTCGGTTCCTCGACCCCCGCGAGGGTGTCCGCCCAGGCCCGCGCGGCCAGGTCGGTGTCGCGCCCGTTCAACCACGCCAGGTAGTCGCGGTAGTCCCGTACGCGGGGCAGCGGCGCCGGGTCGGCATTCGTGGCGTACAGCGTGAGCAGTTCCCGGATCATCAGCGGCATCGACCAGCCGTCGAGCAGGATGTGGTGGTTCGTCGACACCAGTCGGCAGCGGCCGCCGGCCGTCCGCACCAGCAGGAACCGGATCAGCGGTGCGGTGGCCATGTCGAAGGGGGTGGTCCGGTCGGCGGCCAGCAGTCGCTCGATCTCGGCGGTCGCCGCGTCCTCGTCCAGTCCGCTCAGGTCGCTCTCCTGCCAGGGCACCGCAACCCGGCCCGAGACCACCTGCACGGCCCCGCCCTCGGTGTCGTGACAGAACGCGCTGCGCAGGTTCGGGTGGCGGTCGAGGACGGCGCCGGCGGCCCGGCGCAGTCGTTCGGCATCGACGTCGCCGCCGAGGTCGAGGATCAGCTGGACGAGGTACGCGTCCACCGATTCGTCGGCCAGTTCGGCATGGAACAGCATGCCCGCCTGCAGCGGCGACAGCGGCCAGACGTCGGTCATCGCCGGGTAGCGGCGCTCGAGGTCGTCGATCGCGCTCTGGCCGAGCCGGACGAGGTTCAGGTCGGACGGGGTGAAGCCGCCGCCACCGGACCGGGCGTGTGCGGTGAGGGCCCCGAGCGCGCTGACCCACAGCCCCGCGAGTTCGCCGACGTCGTCGGCGGCGATCACCCCGACGGGGAACGACCACGTGGCGGTAAGCGTGGGACCTGCGGCGGTGTCGGTGGTCCTGGCGTTCACGTCGACGACGGCCGCCGCGGGCAGCCCGGAATGCGCGGCGGCGGCGAGCCCCGCGTCGGAGACCGGCGTCCAGTCGCCGTCCGCCGCGGAACCCGAACCGAGCCTGCCGAGGTAGTTGAAACTCACCTGCGCGTTCGGCAGGGCCGCGAGTTCCGGAGCCGTCTCGGCGTCGAGGTAACGGAGCAGCCCGAACCCGATGCCGTGGTCGGGGATCGACTGCAACCGCTCCTTCACCGCCTTGACCGCAGCACCGGCGGCGGGTCCGGCGGCGAACGCGTCGTCGACGTCCACGCCGCTCAGGTCGAGGCCCACCGGGAAGATCGTGGTGAACCAGCCGACGGTGCGGGCGAGATCGGCGCCCGGAACCACCTGCTCCTCACGACCGTGCCCCTCGAGATTCACCAGCGCGCCGGACGACTCGATCCCGCGCGCCCGGCGCCAGCGTACGAGCGCCAACGCCAGCGCCGTCAGCAGTCCGTCGCCGACGCTCCCGTGGAAGGCCTGTGGCAGCGTCGTCAGCAGCGCCTCCGTCACTTCGACGGAGAGCTGGACCTCGACGTCGGAGGTCTGGACGTCGGATGCCGTGAGGGGCCGCGACCCGAGCGGCGGGTCCGGGGTGTCGAGCATCCGCCGCCACAGGTCGAGTTCGGCTGTGCGGGAGGGTTCCTGCGCCACGTCCGTGAGGGCGTGCGCCCACCGGCGCATCGACGTGCCGGTGCCGGGCAGGGTAGGCGGCTCACCCGACAGCACCTGAGCGCAGGCGAGGGCGAGGTCGGGAACGAGGATGCGCCACGACACCCCGTCGACCACCACGTGATGGGCAACGATCAGCAGCCGTCCGGCGGCGGCCGGCGTCGCGCTGCTCGCGAACCACACCGCCTGCACCATCACCCCCGACTCCGGGTCGAGCCGGCCCGCGGCGGCGTCCAGTTCGCGGGACGCGGCCTGGGTGAACGAGTCCGCGGCGTCGGGCGGCACCGTGCGCACCACGGCGGTCGCCCGCACCCAGCCGGGTGGCGCGACCACCATCGCCGCACCGCGCTCGGCCCGGTCGCTGCGGTACAGCCGGGCGCGCAGCATGTCGTGCCGGTCCAGGACGGCCTGCATCGCCGCCGTCAGCGTGTCTTCGTCCAGTGCGGCGGGGGTCGTGAACAGCGCGGCCTGGGAGTACCGCCGGAAATCGCCGTCCCTGCCGAGCATCCAGTGCACGATCGGGGTCAGCGGCAACTCGCCGACGCCGCCGCCGGGCAACTCCTCCAGCGTGACGGTCTCCTCCCCCGCGGTCGCGACCTCCGCGAGTGCGGCAACCGTCTTGCGTTCGAACACGTCCCGCGGGGTGATCACCACCCCGGAGGCCTTCGCCCGGGTGACGAGCTGAATCGACATGATGGAGTCGCCGCCCACCGCGAAGAACGAATCGTCGACACCCACCGATTCGATTCCGAGGACCTCGGCGAACAGGGCGGCCAGGATCCGCTCGGTCTCCGTGGCGGGGGCACGACCGAGCGACACCTGCCGTCCGAAGTCCGGTTCGGGCAGCGCCCGGCGGTCGAGTTTGCCGTTCACGGTGAGAGGCAGGGCGTCGAGCACCACCACGGCCGCGGGCACCATGTGCGCCGCCAGCCGGCCGGCGACCGCGTCGACGATTCCGGCCGGGTCCAGCACCCGGCCCGCCTCGGGCACCACGTAGCCCACCAGTCGTTCGCGCCGCGCCAGCACCACCGACTGCGCCACACCGTCGCAGTCGAGGAGCGCGGACTCCACCTCGCCGAGCTCGATGCGGAAACCCTTGACCTGGACTTGGAAGTCGTTGCGGCCCAGATATTCCAGCTGGCCGTCCGTGTTCCACCGGCCGAGGTCGCCGGACCGGTACATCCGCGACCCGGGTGTGTAGGGGTCGGCCACGAACCGGGTCGACGTGAGCGCGAACCGGCCCAGATAACCCCGGGACACCTGCGCGCCCGACACGTAGAGTTCCCCGACCACTCCCGGCGGCACCGGGTGCAGGCGGGTGTCGAGCACGTAGACGCGCAGGCCGGGCAGCGCCCGGCCGATCACGGAGGCCGAGGCGGACGCTGCGAGTTCCTCGTCCAGCGGCAGGTGACTGACGTGCACGGTGGTTTCCGTGATGCCGTACATGTTCACCAGCACCGGGGCGGTGTCGACGCGCCGCGCGTACCAGCGGGTGAGCTGCCCCAGGTCGAGGGCTTCGCCGCCGAACACCACGACGCGGAGGGGGAGTTCGGCGGCACCGGCCACCCGGTCCGCCTCGGCGAGTTGGTAGAAGGCGGTGGGGGTCTGATTCAGGACGGTGACGTTCTCGTCCCGCAGCAGTCGCAGGAACACGTCGGGTGAGCGGGTGGTGAAGTAGTCGACCACCACCAGCCGGCCGCCGTGGAGCAGCGCACCCCACAACTCCCACACGGAGAAGTCGAATGCCGCCGAGTGGAACATCGTCCACACGTCGGAGGCATCGAACCCGAACAGGGGCTGCGTGTTCGCGAACAGGGTGACGACGTTGCGGTGCGCCACCTGAACGCCTTTCGGCAGGCCCGTCGAGCCGGAGGTGTAGATGACGTACGCCACCGAGTCCGGGCGCAGTGGCCCGGTCCGGTCGCCGTCGGTCACCGGCAGCGGAGACGTACGGTCGAGTTCGGCCACCGTCTCCGCGCTGTCCGCGAGGAGGAGCGGGACCCCGCTCGCCCGGACCGCGTCGGATTCGGCCTCGGTGGTCAGCACACACACCGGCCGGGCGTCGGCGAACACGAACGCGAGCCGCTCCGCCGGGTACGTGACGTCCACGGGCACATAACCGGCGCCCGACTTCACCACCGCGAGCAGCGCCACCACCAGATCCACGGACCGCGCGGCGGCGACGGCCACCAGCGTCTCGGGGCCGGCGCCCCGCACGATCAGCAACCGCGCCAGACGATTCGCCCGGGTGTCCAGCTCTTCGTAGGTGAGCGAGACGCCTTCGCACGCGACGGCCGTCGCGTGCCGGGAACGCCGCGCGGCCCGCTCGAACAGTTCCGCCAGGGTGGCGTCCGGCGCGGCGGGCTCGGCGAGCGCCGGCAGCACCAGATCCCGCTCCACCGTGTCCAGGATCTCGATGTCGCCCACCGGGATCCCCTCGGCAGCGGCGACCGACTCGAGCACCCGCAGGAACCGGTCCCCGAACCGCGCCACGGTGCCGCGATCGAGCACGTCCGTCGCGAACCGCAGTCCGGCAGCGAGTCCGGCCGGTGCGCCGTCCGTGTCGATCTGTTCGGCGACGCTCAGTTCCAGGTCGAACTTCGCGACGCCCAGGTCCACGTCGAGCGAGTCGACGGTGAGTCCGGGCAGTTCGAGGTGGGTGCCCTCCGCGTTCCGGAATTCGATGAGCACCTGGAACAGAGGGGTGTGCGACGTGGATCGTTCGGGGGCGAGATGGTCGACCAGCCGCTCGAACGGGATGTCCGCGTGCTCGAACGCACCGAGATCGGCGGCCCGGACCGCAGTCAGTACCTCACCGAACGACGCCCGCGGATCCACCGCCGTCCGCAGGACGAGCGTGTTGACGAACATGCCCACCACGTCGTCGAGTACCGCCTGCCCGCGACCGGCGACGGGCGTACCCATCGTGACGTCGTCCGTGCCCGACAACCGGGACAGCAGGACGGCGAACGCCGCGTGGACCGCCATGAACAGCGTCGAATTATGTCGGGCCGCGATCGTGTTCAATGCCCGGTGCAGCCGGGCCGGGACGTCGAATTCGACGACGTCCCCGCGGTACGACCGCTGGGCGGGGCGCGGCCGGTCGACCGGGATCTGCAGCACCTCGGGCGCACCGGACAGGGTGTCCGTCCAGTAGCCCAGCTGCCTCGACAGCACCGAGTCGGGGTCGTCGACCGCACCGAGGAAGTCCCGTTGCCACACGCTGTAGTCGGCGTACTGCACGGGCAGCGGGGTCCAGCCGGGGGTGTCCCCCACTGTCCGGGCGGTGTACGCGAGCATGACGTCGCGGGCCAGCGGCATCATGGAGAACCCGTCGGCGGCGATGTGGTGCACGACGATGGCGAGGACGTGCTGCTCGGGTTCCAGCTCGAACAGCATTGTGCGGAACGGGATCTCGTCGCTCACGTCGAAACCGGCGCCGACGAGGGCTGCGAGGGCGTCCCGCAGTGCACGGTCACCGGCGACGGCCACCGGATCGAGGCGGGGGGTGGCCCGCCCGGGATCGACGATCACCTGGTGCGGTCCGTCCACCGACCCGGGAAACACGGTGCGGAGTGATTCGTGCCGCTCGACGACGTCACCGACCGCAGCGAGCAGGGCGGCGTGATCGAGGACTCCGGTCAGCCGCAGGGCGATCGGGATGTTGTAGGCAGGCGAGGACGTGTCGAACTGGTTGACGAACCACATGCGTTGCTGCGCCAGCGACAACGGGATCCGGTCGGGGCGTGGTCGTGCGGCGAGTGCCACCGACGGGGTGGTCGCCGTCGCCGCCGAGTCGATCCGGACCGCCAGATCGGCGACGACGGGCGCGTCGAACAGTGCGGCCACGCCGATCCCGGCGTCGAGGGCGGAGTTGATGCGCGCCACCGCCCGGGTGGCGCTGAGCGAGTCGCCGCCGAGTTCGAAGAAGCTGTCGTCCGCACCGACGCGCGGGGCACCGAGCACGTCGGCGAACACTTGCGCGACGGCCTCCTCGACCGGAGTGGTGGGCGCCCGGTAGCCGATGGTCGCCGACGTGAATTCCGGCGCGGGCAGCGCTTTCCGGTCGAGCTTGCCGACGGGGGTCAGTGGAATCTCGTCGAGGACCACCACCGCGGCGGGCACCATGTATTTGGGGAGGATCCGGCCCGCGAACGCGAGCACGTCCGGCGCCGCCACCTCCTCGCCGTCGTGCGGCAGCACGTACGACACCAGTGCGGTGTCCCCCAGCGGGCCCGGCCTGCCGAGAGTCGCGGCGAAGTCGAGGTGTGGGTGGGTGGTGAGAACCGAATCGATCTCGCCCAGTTCGACGCGCTGACCGCGGATCTTCACCTGGAAGTCGCTGCGCCCGAGGTATTCGAGGGTGTGGTCGCGACGCCACCGCACCACGTCGCCCGTGCGGTACATCCGGCCGCCGCCGTAGGGGTCGGCGACGAACCGCTCCGCGGTGAGAGCCGGCCGCCGGTGGTATCCGCGGGCCAGCGCCGGTCCCGCGATGTACAGCTCGCCGGGCACCCCGGCCGGAACGGGCTGCAGCCGCGCGTCGAGGACCGACAGCGCGATGCCGCGGACGGGGCTTCCGATGGTGACCGGTTCGCCCGGGCTCATCGGCCGGCTGAAGGTGGTGAGGATGGTGGCCTCGGTGGGACCGTACCCGTTGTACATCGCCCGATCCGCACCCCACGCGGCGACCAGTTCGTCGCCGACAGCGTCGCCGGCCACGACGAGCGCCTCGAGGTGCTCGATGCGGTCGCGCTCCACGGTGGCCAGGACTGCCGGGGTGATGCAGGCGTGGGTGACGCGTTCGCGCCGCAGCAGCGCGGCCAGTTCCGCCCCGCCGTAGACGTCGGGGGGAGCGATGACGAGCGTCGCCCCGGCCGCACACGACTGGACGAGTTCGAGTATCGCCACGTCGAAGCTGGGTGAACAGATGTGCAGGCACCGGGCGTCGGGCGAGACGGTGTAGTGCTCGGTCTGTTCGGTGAGCAGGTTCGCCAGACCGCGGTGGGTGACGACGACGCCCTTCGGCCTGCCGGTGGACCCGGACGTGTAGATCGCGTACGCGGCGTGGTCGACGTCGAGCACCGACCGGCGGTCCAGGTCGGTGACGCGGACCGGCGATGCGGCGGCCCACGTGCTGTCGAAGGCCGGATCGTCCAGCACCAGCCACGGCACGGAACCGGGCAATCGGTGCCGGTGTGCCGACGTCGTCACACCCAGTGCCGCACCGGAATCGGCCAGCATGTGCTCGATGCGGTCGGCGGGATAGTTCGGGTCGACGGGCACGAACGCCGCGCCCGCTTTCGCGACCGCCCACACGGCCAGCACCGATTCCCGTGATCGGGGTAGCCCGAGCGCCACGAACGTCTCCGGCCCGGCACCGCGTTCGACGAGGACGCGGGCCAGCGCGCTCGACCGCTCGTCGAGTTCCCGGTAGCTCGTCTCGCGTCCGTCGAAGACGAGTGCGGGCGCCTCCGGCCGGTTCCCGGCCGAGGCGGTGAGGATCTCGGGCAGGGTCTTCGGCGGGCCGGCGGGGGCCCCGGACACCGCGGTGTACTCCCGGAGTTCGGCCTCCGACAGCAGGGTGAGGTGGGCGATGGGTGTGTCGATGTCCGACAGCAGGATCTGCACGACGCGCGCGACGCGGGCCGTCACCGACTCCGCGAACTCGCTCTGGAAGACGTTCGGCTGGTAACGCAGTCGCAGGTGCAGTCCGGTGTCGACGTGCGCCATCAGGGTGAACGGGTAGTGGGTGGAGTCGATCCCCTCGATCCCGGCGACGTGCATGCCGTCGATGTCGGTGTCTTCCGACAACCCCATGCGGTCCACCGGATACGACTCGAACACGGTCAGCGTGTCGAATACGGCGCCCTCGCCCACGGCGCGCTGGATCTCGGTGAGTCCCACGTAGTGGTGATCGAGGAGGGCGGACTGTTCACGCTGGAACCGCTGCAGCAGTTCGGCGAGCGTCTCCTCGCGGCGCAGGCGCAGCCGGACGGGCACCGTGTTGATGAACAGCCCGACCATCGACTCGATGCCTGCCACTCCCGGTGGGCGGCCGGACACCGTGGCTCCGAAAACCACGTCCTCACGTGTGCCGAGTGTGGTCAGCACGAGCCCCCACGCCACCTGGACGAGGGTGTTCATCGTCAGCCCGTGCTCCCGCGCGAGGGTCTCGAGCGCCCGGGTCTTCTCCTCGCCCACGTCGAGTCGCACGTCCTCGGGTTCGGCGAAGCTCTGCTCGCCGCGCGCGGCGGGCGCCACGAACGTCGGCTCGTCCGAGCCGGCGAGGGCGGATACCCAGGCGGCCGTGGACCGTTCGTGGTCCTGCCTGCCGATCCACTGCAGGTAGTCGCGGTAGGAGGTGACGCGGGGCAGGGCCGTCGTGTCGCCGTCCGTGGCGTAGAGGACGAGCAGGTCCTTGATCACCAGTGGCGTCGACCACCCGTCGAGGAGGATGTGATGGTGGGTCACGACCAGCCGGTACCGGTCGGGTGCGGTGCGCAGCAACGTGAATCGGAGCAGCGGCGCCTCGGACATCTCGAACGGGACGGCGCGGTCGGCCGCGACGAGTGCCGCCGCCTCCGTCGCGATCCGGGTGTCGTCGAGATCCGACAGGTCGACGTCGGTCCACGGCGCGGTCGCCCTGGCGAGTACCACCTGGACCGGTCCGCCACCGGTGTCCGCGAACGCCACCCGGAGGTTCGCGTGCCGGTCGAGCAGGCCCTGTGCGGCGCGACGGAGTCTGGCGGAGTCGACGGTGCCGCGGAGGTCGAGGACCAGTTGCACCTGATACGCGTCGAGGCGATGCTCGGACAGCTGCGCGTGGAACAGCAGACCGGCCTGCAGCGGTGACAACGGCCAGATGTCGGCGAGGTCCGGGTAGGTGCTCTCGAACCGGTCGATGTCCGTCTGCCCGACGGACACCAGATCGAGATCGGACGGCGTCAGCCCGCCGGCGCCCGGACGGCTCGCGTGCTCGGCCAGGGCGGTGAGTGCCCGAACCCACAGTGCGGACAGCTCTTCCACGTCCTCGGCGGCCAGCACACCCGTGGGGTACGACCACGTCGCGGTGAGTACCGGTGCGCCGTCCCGGGCGGTGGTGGCGGCGTTGACGTCCACGACCCAGGCGGCGGGCATGTCGTAGTTCTGGGTTCCGCCGAGGTCCCCGCTGCCCGCGACGGGCAGCCAGGGCACGTCGCCCCCGCTCGTCGCGACCCGGCCGAGATAGTTGAGACTCACTTGCGGTGGCCGGAATCGGCGCAGTGCCTCCGAGCCGACCGGATCCAGGTACCGCAGCATCCCGTAGCCGATGCCGTGATCGGGGATGGCGAGGAGTTGTTCCTTGATCGCCTTGATCGCGGACCCGGCCGCGTCGTCGCCGGCGAGGGCGGCGTCGACGCCGATGCCGGTGAGGTCGAGTCGCGCCGGGAACAGTGTGGTGAACCACCCGACGGTGCGGGACAGGTCGGCGCCGGGCACGACGTGGTCTTCGCGTCCGTGACCCTCGAGGTTGATCAGCACGTCGGTCGTCTCGACCCCACGACGGCGCCGCCACCGAATCATCGCCAGCGTGAGCGCCGTGAGGAGGCCGTCGCCGACGGTGCCGTGGAAGGCGGCGGGCAGCGTGGTGAGGAGTGCCTCGGTGACGTGTGCGGGTACTTCCACGGTGACGCGTCCCGTCGTGGCATCGACGTCGACTGCGGGATCCAGCGGCCGGGAGCCGACGAGCGGATCGGGGCCGTCCAGGATCGACTGCCACCGGCCGGCTTCGGCGCGTCGAGGCCCTACGGCATCGGTGAGTCCGTGCGACCACCGCCGCATCGACGTCCCCACCGCAGGGAGCGCCGCGGTCAGCCTCTCGGTGACGCAGGTGTGGGCCGCCGCCAGATCCGAGATCAGGATCCGCCACGACACGCCGTCGACCACGAGATGATGCGCGACCAGCAGCAACCGCCCCTGCCCGCCGGGACCGTCGAACCAGAGCACCTGCACCATGCTGGCCGAGGCCGGGTCCAGGCGGTCCGCCGCCGCGTTCAGTTCCGCTCTCGCCACGGCGTCGAAGTCACCGGCGTCGAACGACGTCACGGGCACGTGATGGATCAGCGCGTCGGCCTGCACCGATCCGGTCGGCAGCACCGTCATGGCCCACTGCCCCGCCTCGTCGACGGCGAGCCGCGCGCGGAGCATGTCGTGGCGGTCCAGCACGGCGTCGACGGCGGCGGCGAGATCGTCACGGGTGAGCCGGGGCGGCGCGGTGACCAGCACGGCCTGGGAGAACCGGTCCAGCCGGCCGCCGCTGCGCCCCAGCATCCACGCGACGACGGGTGTCAGCGGAACCGGGCCGACGCCGGCGCCGGGAAGTTCCTCCAGCACCACGGTATCCGCGCGCTCGTAGTGGGCCACCTCGGCGAGACCGGCGACGGTCCTGCGCTCGAACACGTCCCGCGGGGAGAGGATCAGGCCGGCTGCCTTCGCGCGGGCCACCAGCTGGATCGACATGATGCTGTCGCCGCCCAGCGCGAAGAACGAATCGTCCACACCCACCGACTCGAGTCCCAGCACGTCCCGGAACAGACCGGCGAGCAGCGCCTCCGTCTCGGTGCGTGGCGGACGACTGTCGGTGGCGGCGACACCGAAGTCCGGTTCCGGCAGCGCCTTCCGGTCGAGCTTGCCGTGGACCGTCACCGGGAGCGCCGCGATCACCACGACGGCGGCGGGCACCATGTACGACGCGAGCCGCGTGCCCGCGAACTGCAGCACTTCGCCCGGATCGATGTCCGCCCCGGGTTCGGGGACCACGTACCCGATCAGCCGGTCGCCGGACCGTTCGTCCCGGCGCACGTCGGCGACCGCCGCCGCCACGTCGCCGTGCGCGAGCAGCGCCGATTCGACCTCGCCGAGCTCGATCCGGAATCCGCGGATCTTCACCTGGAAGTCGGTGCGCCCCAGGTAGTCGAGTTGCCCGTCCACCGTCCAGCGCACGAGGTCGCCGGTCCGGTACATCCGGCTGCCCGCCGGCCCGAAGGGGTTGGCCACGAAGCGTTCCGCAGTCAGCGCGTATCGCCCGTGATAGCCGCGTGCGAGCGCGGGGCCGGTGAGATACAGCTCCCCCGCGACCCCCGCCGGTACGGGATGCAGCCGCGCGTCGAGGACCGCCTCGGTGAACCCGAGCGTCGGCGCGCCGATCGTGACCGGTTCGCCCGGCGCCAGCGGGGTGCTGATGCTCGACACGACGGTCGACTCGGTCGGACCGTACGCGTCGAACATGGCCCGGCCCGGCGCCCAGCGGGCCACCAGTTCCGGCGGGCAGGACTCGCCGCCGGTCACCACGCACCGCACGCTCTCGAGGCCGGCGGGATCGACCGAGGCGAGCGCCGCCGGGGTGACGAAGCAGTGCGTGACCCGCTCGCGCAGCAGCAGATCCGCGAGCTCCTCGCCGCCGTAGACGGACGGGGACGCGATCACCATCGTCGCGCCCGGCCCGACCGCCAGCATCAGCTCCAGCACGGAGGCGTCGAAGCTCGGCGACGCGAAGTGCAGGGTGCGGGACGCCGCCGTCGTGTCGAACGTGTTCTGCTCCGTCGCAGCGAAATTCGCCAGACCGCGGTGCGTGGTCACCACGCCCTTCGGCCTGCCCGTCGATCCCGACGTGTAGATGACGTACGCGGGGTGGTCCACGTGCAACGCCGACGTACGGTCGGTGTCGGTCACCCCCGCCGCCGGGAGCAGCGCGAGTTCGGCCTCGGTCCCGGGGTCGCCCGGCACCAGCCACGGGATCGACGCGGGAAGGGCTGACTGCAGCGCGGCCGTGGTGAGACCGGCGACGGCGCCCGAGTCGCCGAGCATGTACTCGATGCGCTCGGCCGGATGATTCGGGTCGACCGGCAGGAACGCGGCCCCGGTCTTGGCCACCGACCAGACGGCCAGCACGGATTCGATCGACCGCGGCAGCGCCAGAGCCACCACCTGTTCCGGGCCGACGCCGCGCTCGATCAGGAGCCGGGCGAGCCTGTTCGACCATTCGTCGAGGTCGCGGTAGGACACCTGACGCCCTTCGAAGGACAGCGCCGCAGCGTCCGGGTCCGCGGCCCTGGCGGCCGCCAGCAACTGCGGCAGCGTCCGAGCCGCCACTCCGGGGCCGCCGCTCGCGGACGTCAGTGCGACCCGCTCGCCGGCGCCGAGGACGTCGACGTCGCCGACCGGGGCGTCCGGCGACTCGATGACGGCACTCAGGATCCGGACCAGGCGCGCGGCGAACGCGGCCACCGTGTCCACGTCGAAGATGTCGGTGGCGTACCCGAGTGCCGCACTGATGCCCGCGGGATGTCCTTCGGCGTCGACGTTCTCCCGCAGGGTCAGCTGGAGGTCGAAATTGATCGTGTCGAACGCGAGGTCGAGGGGTTCGACGTGGAGGCCCGGCAGCTCCAACTCGGGGCGCTCGGTGTTCTGGAATTCGAGCATCACCTGGAACAGCGGCGAGTACGCCGTCGAACGGGAGGGACGCAGGCTCTCCACGACACGTTCGAACGGGACGTCCGCGTGCGTGAACGCCCCGAGATCGGCCTCGCGGACCTGCCCGAGCAGCTCGGCGAACGTGCGGGCGCCGTCGACGGGGGTCCGGAGCACGAGAGTGTTCACGAACATCCCGACCAGGTCGTCGAGCTCGGCCTCCCCGCGGCCCGCGATGGGTGTGCCCACGGCGACGTCGTCCGACGCGCTCAGCCGCGACAGCAGGACGGCCAGCGCGGAGTGCAGGGCCATGAACACGGTCGACCCGTGCCTGCGTGCGAGCTGCAGGACGCTCCGGTGGAGGTCCGGGTCGATCTCGAACTCGACGCGGCCCGCGCCCAGGGTGCGGGCGGCCGGGCGGGGCCGGTCCGTCGGCAGTTCCAGCACATCCGGGAGGTCGGCCAGTGTCGCGGTCCAGTAGTCGAGTTGGCGGGCGAGCGGCGAACCGTCTTGGTCTTCGTCGCCGAGCCAGTCACGTTGCCACAGTGTGTAGTCGGCGTACTGCACGGGCAGCGGGGTCCAGTCCGGCGCGGCGCCGCGGCGCCGCGCGGTGTACGCCGACAGGACGTCGCGGGCGAGCGGAACCATCGAGAAGCCGTCCGCCGCGATGTGATGCACGACCACGGCCAGCACGTGCTCGTGCTCGTTCACCCCGAACAGCCGGGCCCGAACCGGTGCCTCCGCCGTCACGTCGAACCCGGCGGAGAGCAGGCGGTGCAGTTCCGCGTGGAGGTCCACCGACTCGACGGCGTGCGGCGTGAGAGCGGGCGCCACCTTCTCTGCCGGGAGGATCACCTGCCGCGGACCGCTGTCGGTGAGGGGGAAGACGGTGCGGAGGGACTCGTGGCGCTCGACGACGTCGGCGACGGCCGCCTCCAGCGCCTGCGCGTCGAGCGTGCCGGTGAGGCGGAGCGCGATCGCGACGTTGTACGCCGCACTGGCCGTGTCGAACTGGTTGATGAACCACATCCGCTGCTGTGCGAGCGAGACGGGGACCTCCCGCGACGGGTCCCGCGGGGCCGGCGCCGGCCGGGATTCCAGGTTGGAGTCCCCGGCCTCGGCGCGGGCGGCCAACCCGGCGACAGTCGGGGCGTCGAACACGTCCCGCACGCCCAGCCGGTCGCCGACTGCAGCGTTGACGCGCGCGACGAGCCGGGTCGCGGTCAGCGAGTTCCCTCCGAGTGCGAAGAAGCTGTCGTTCGCCCCCACCCGGACGATGCCGAGAAGGTCGGCGAACACCGCGGCGACGATCTCCTCCACCGGATTGCGCGGGGCGGCGAATCCCACCGTCGACGTGCCGAAGTCCGCTTCGGGCAGCGCTTTCCGATCGAGTTTGCCGTTGACTGTCAGGGGCAGGGCGTCGATCACCACCACCGCGGCCGGCACCATGTACGACGGAACGCTCGCCCCGACCGCGTCGAGTACCGCCGCCGCATCGACATCGGCACCGGTCTCCGGGACCAGGTAGCCCACCAGCCGGTCGCCGTCCCGGTCGTCGCCGCGCACCACGACCACCGACTGCGCCACCCCGGGGCACGCGGCCAGAGCCGCCTCCACTTCGCCGAGTTCCACCCGGAACCCGCGCAGCTGCACCTGGAAGTCGCTGCGCCCCATGTACTCGAGCCGGCCGCCCGCACCCCACTTCACGACGTCACCCGACCGGTACATGCGCGCGCCCGCCCGGTGGTGGTCGAACGGGTCGGCGACGAAACGCGTCGCGGTCAAACCCTGCCTGCCGATGTAGCCGCGGGTCACCTGGTCGCCGGACACGTACAGCTCGCCCACCACCCCGGGCGGCACCGGGTGCAGCCGGCCGTCGAGGACGTAGACACGCAGACCGGGGAGTCCGCCGCCGATCACCGAGCCCGGCACCGACGCCGCCAGCGCACGATCGAGGGCGAGGAAGCTGACGTGCACCGTGGTTTCGGTGATGCCGTACATGTTCACCAGCACGGGGGCCCGGTCGTCGTGCCGGGTGTACCACCGCTCCAGTTGCCCGACGTCGAGGGCTTCGCCGCCGAAGATCACGTGCCGCAACGACAGTGGCGATCCGCCGGTGTCGTCGACGGCGTTCGCCGCGCGATCGGCCTCCGTCAGCTGGTAGAACGCCGTCGGGGTCTGGTTCAGCACCGTCACCCGTTCCCGGCGCAGCAGTTCGAGGAACGTGTCCGGCGACCGTGCGGTGAAGTAGTCGACCAGCACCAGCCGGCCACCGTGGACGAGCGCACCCCACAGTTCCCAGACGGAGAAGTCGAACGCGTACGAGTGGAACAGCGTCCACACGTCGGACGAGTCGAACCCGAACAACTCCCGCGTGTTGGCGAGCAGCGTGACGACGCACCGATGCGACACCTGGACGCCCTTCGGTCGCCCGGTCGACCCCGACGTGAAGATGACGTACGCGACGGCGTCGGCCCGCAGTGGCCGCAACCGGTCCGAGTCGGTGACCGGCAGCCCGGACAGTGCCGTCACCGCACGCGCCGTCGACGGATCGTCGAGCGCCACCACCGGAACCCCGGTCGGCGCCAGCGACGCGAATTCCGCGCTCACCACGGCGCAGACGGGCCGCGCGTCCTCGAACATCGCTGCCACCCGCTCGGCGGGATAGCTGGTGTCGACCGGGACGTACCCGCCACCGGCGGCGAGCACCGCCAGCAACGTCACCACGAGGGCAGGCGTGCGATCCACCATCACCGCGACCAGCGACTCGGTTCCCACACCCTCGGCGATCAGCAACCGGGCCAACCGGTTCGCCCGCTCGTCCAGTTCGGCGTAGGACAGCGTCCCGTCACCGCACACGACCGCAGTGGCGTCCGGGGTCGACGCGGCCACCCGCGCGAACAACTCGACCACGGTCTGCGCGTCGGCGGTGACACCCGCACGGTTCCACCGGTCCAGCACCAGGTCGCGCTCGATCGCACCGAGAACCGGGATGTCCCCCACCACCGCCGCCGGGTCGTCGACCACCGCCCGCAGCACCCGGACGAATCGTTCCCCGAACCCCTCCACCGACGTCCGGTCGAACACGTCCGTCGCGTACAGGAAGGCGGCGGCCATACCTGCGGCGGCGCCCTTCTCGTCGTGGTATTCGGCGAGCGACAGCTGCAGGTCGAATTTGGCGACCCCCGGGTCGACGTCGACCGCCTCGACGGTCAGGCCCGGCAGTTCGAGGTGGGCGCGCACGGTGTTCTGGAATTCGAGCAGCACCTGGAACAGCGGCGAGTGGGATGTCGACCGGCCAGGTGCCAGCTCGTCGACGACGCTCTCGAAGGGAACGTCGGTGTGCCCGAACGCGCCCAGATCTGTGTCGCGGGCCCGGGCCAGCACGTCGGTGAACACCTCACCGGACTCCACCGGAGTCCGCAGCACGAGCGTGTTGACGAACATCCCGACCAGGTCGTCCAGCGCCGCCTCGCCGCGACCCGCGATCGGGGTGCCGATGGCGACGTCACCCGACCCGGTCATCCTCGACAGCAGCACGGCCAGCGCCGCGTGCATCACCATGAATAGGGTTGCGTGGTGCTCGCGCGCGAGGAGGAGCAGTTGCCGGTGCAGGCCCGCGTCGATCGAGAACGCCGCGGTCGCACCCTCGAGGGAGCGGGTGACCGGCCTGTTCCGGTCGAGCGGCAGGGCGCTGACCTCCGGGAGTTCGGCCAGCACACCGCGCCAGTACTGCAGCTGCCGGGACATGAGGCTGTCCGCGTCGCCGGCGCTGCCGAGGAGGCGACGCTGCCACACGCTGAAGTCGGCGTACTGCACGGGCAGCGGCTCCCAGCTCGGCGGCGTCCCGGACCGGCGCGCCGAGTAGGCGACCATCAGGTCGCGGGCCAGCGGCGCCAGCGACGCCCCGTCCGCGGCGATGTGATGCACCACGATCACCAGCACGTGTTCGTCGGGGCCGGTCCACAACAGCGCCGCGCGCAGCGGCACCTTCGCACTCACGTCGAATCCGCCCGCGAGGAGGGTCGCGATCCTCTCGTGCAGCGACTCGTCGCCGTCGACGTGCGGGGTGAGGTCCGGGACGACGTCCGCGGTGTCGACGATCACCTGGTACGGCCCGTCCGTCGACGCGGGATACACGGTGCGCAACGACTCGTGCCGCTCGATCACGTCCCCCACCGCGGCCCGCAACGTGTCCGAGTCCAGAGGTCCGGTGAGGCGCACGGCCATCGGAATGTTGTACGCCACCGAGGACGTGTCGAACTGGTTGAGGAACCACATCCGCTGCTGCGCCAGCGACAACGGGATCCGGTCGGGCCGCTCCCCGACGACCAGGGGTGGTCGGTCCACGAACTCCGTACCCGCACGGCGAACGTAGGCGGCCAGCAGTTCGACGGTGGGCGCCTCGAACAACGCCCGCACACCCACATCCGATCCGAGTGCCGCGTTGACGCGCGCGATCACCCGCGTCGCCACGAGGGAATTTCCGCCGAGGTCGAAGAAGCTGTCGTCGACACTGATCCGTTCGACGCCGAGGACCTCGGTGAAGACTTCGGCGATCGACTCCTCGACCGGGTCGGTAGGCGCCTTGAACTCGGCGGCGGCGGACAGGAACCGCGGTTCCGGCAGCGCCGCGCGGTCCAGCTTGCCGACCGGGGTCAACGGGATCTCGTCCAGCACCACGACGACCGAGGGAACCATGTACGCCGGCAACCGGTTCCGCACCTGTCGCAGCAGTTCCGTCGTCTCGATCGGCCTGCCGGGGGCCGGGACGACGTACGAGACCAGGACCGTGTCCCCGGACGGCCCCGGCCTGCCGATGGTGACGGCCAGCCGCACGTCCGGATGTGTCTGCAGCATTGCGTCGATCTCGCCGAGTTCGATGCGGAAACCCCGCACCTTCACCTGGAAGTCGCTGCGTCGCAGGTACTCGAGCGTGTGGTCGGGCCGCCACCGCACCACGTCACCGGTGCGGTACATCCGGCCCCGGCCGTAGGGGTCGGCGACGAACCGCGCCGCGGTGAGACCGGGACGGCGGTGATAGCCCCGCGCCACACCGGCACCGGCGATGTACAGCTCACCGGGTACCCCGATGGGTACCGGATGGAGCCGGGCGTCGAGTACCACTTCCTCGGCGCCTCTGATCGGACCGCCGAGTGTGATGGGGTCACCCGGGGTCATCGGTGCGCTGATGTTCGCCATGACGGTCGTTTCGGTGGGACCGTACGCGTTGTGCAACCTGCGGTCCGGCGCCCACCGGGCCACCAGTTCGGGCGGGCAGACCTCACCGCCCACGACCACGTCGAGGAAGTCGCCCAGCGAATCCGGCGGGATCGTACCCAGCGCTGCCGTGGTGACGAAGCCGTGCGTGACACGTTCCGACCGCAGTAGGTCGGCCAGTTCCGGGCCGCCGTACGCGGACGGCGGCACGACCACCATCGTGGCACCCACCCCGAACGCCTGCAGGTACTCGAACACGGACGCGTCGAAACTCGGCGTCGAGAAGTGCAGTGTCCGGGACGATCTCGTGGCGCCGAAACGTTCCTGCTGGTCGGCCGCGAAGTTGTCGAGCCCGCGGTGCGTGACGGTGACGCCCTTCGGCTGCCCCGTCGAGCCGGACGTGTAGATCAGGTACGCGGAATTGTCGAGGTGCAGGGGCCGGATGCGGTCGGAGTCGGTCACCGGATTGTCCGACCGGGCCGCGCAGGCGGCCTGGAAGTCCGGGTCGTCGAGCACGCACCAGGGAATCGAATCGTGGAGGCTTCCCCGCAGCGACTCCTCCGTCAGGCCCAGCACCGCACCGGAATCGGCGAGCATGTAGTCGATTCGGTCGGGCGGGTAATTCGGGTCCACCGGGACGAATGCCGCCCCCGTCTTCGCGACGGCCCACACGGACGCCACCGACCGGAACGAGCGCGGCAGTGCCAGCGCGACGAACGATTCCGGCCCCACCCCGCGGTCGATCAGCATCCGCGCGACCTGTGTCGACCACCGGTCCAGCTCGCGGTATGACAACTGCTCGCCCTGCCGCGACAGGGCCGTCGCCGCCGGATCCAGCGCGGCGGCGTCCGCGAAGAGGTCGGGCAGGGTGCGCTCGGACCGGCCCGGCCGTCCTCGTACCGGTGTAAGCGCGGAACGTTCGTCCGCGGAGAGGATCTCGATGTCTCCGACCGGAACCTCGGGGTCGGCCGCCATCGCGCCGAGTATGCGGAGGTACCGCTCGGCGGCCACCCGGATCGTGTGGGCGTCGAACAGTTCTGCGGCGAAACCGAATTCGACGGCCACACCAGCCGGAGCCCCCGACTCGTCGGCCGCTTCGGTCACGGTCACGCACAGGTCGAGGCCGGAGACGGTGGAACCCGGGGAGCGGGGCGTGCGGGTGTCGAGGAGCACCTGGACGATCGGTGCGTACGCGTCCGACACCGACACGCCGAGCTCCCGGACCAGCCGGTCGAACGGAACATCACTGTGCGCCACCGCGTCGGTGGCGACGTCCCGGACGTGCGACAGATAGTCGTGGCACGACACCTCGCTCGCGTACCGCGACCGCACCACCACGGTGTCCGGGCGATCGCCCACGTCCACGGCAATTCCGACGGCGATGTCGCTGCTTCCGGTGACCCTGCCGAGCAGGATCGACAGGGCCGTCAGGAACACCGTGCGGGCGGCGGTGCCGGCGGCGTCGGCCAGTGCGGCCACGCGACGGTGCAATTCCCCCGGCACCACCACGGTGACCCGGTCGCTCGCCGGTGACAACCTCGCGGGCCGCCGGCGGTCGGTGGGCAACGGCAGGAAGTCGGGTAACCCGTCCAGTTGCCGGCGCCAGTACTCGATTTCCTCGGCCTCGCGCAGAAGTCGTTCGCCGGTGCGGGAACTGGTCTCGTGGATGCGGCCCACCCGGGACGCCGGGTCTGCGGTGGCCAGTTCCTCGAGCAATTCGACGAACTGCCGATGGTGTTCCCGCAGTTCCGCGTCGTCGTAGCGGCTGGGGTTCGCGCGGAAGTCCACGAAGATCCTGGTGGGGGTGCCGCTCTGATACACGTTGATCAGCAGGTCCTCGACCGGACCCGACGTGACGATGTGGAAATCGCCGAGAAGCGAACCCAGCGCGACCTCCTGGCGGAACAACATGACGTTCACCATCGGCCCGTACAGTGCCGTCGTCGCGGTGTCGCCGGCGTCGCGGCGGATGTCGTCGAGGCTGCACCGCTGGTGTCGCAGTGCGGCGACCAGCTCACGCTGGACCTTCTCGATCAGTTCCGCGACGGTGTCGTCGGCCCGGACGCTGACGGGCATCGGGGCCACGTTGACGAGCATGCCACCGGAATTGCGCAGCACCGCCGTGGTGCGCGCCGACACCGGAATGGTCACCAGCACATCGGTTCTGCCGGTACGTCGCGACAGGTAGCATGCCGCGGCCGCGATGATGGTCGCCGCCGACAGGCTGTCGCGGGAATCGAGAACGGCCACGACGTCGTCCGAGAGGATGGCGCTCTCCACCGTGCTGGTGGCCGACACCTGGCCCGCCGTCCGCGCCAGCGTGGTGCCCTCGAGCCCGGCGACCCGCGCCGCCCAGTACTCCCGATCGGTCACGAAACGCTCGGAGGCGCGGTACCGGCTGTCGATGTCGTACAACTGCCGCAGACTCACCGCCCGGTTCGGATCCGGTTCGCGGCCCCCGACTTTCGCGGAATACCGGTGCGCGATGCGGCGCAGCATCGTCATGGCCCCGTAGCCGTCGAGGGCGACGTGGTGAATCCTGCTGTACCATAGGAAGTGCGTGTCACCGGTCTGCAGGATCGACGTCTCGACCAGCCGGTCGGCGCTCAGGTCGAGCGGCGTGACGTAATCACGTTCCATCCATTCGTGCGCCGCCGCCACCGGGTCGTCTTCCGCGCGGAAGTCGATGTACGCGATCGACGTGTCCGTCCGATGGTCCACATACTGCAGCGGCCGGCCCTCGACGGCGTACACCTTGAGGAAGGGTGATTCGAACTCGCGGGCCGCTTCCACCGTCTCCTGCCGGAGCAGGTCGATGTCGAGCACACCGTGGAACTCCACGTACTGGGCGATGGAGATCGGGACCTGCGGTTCGAGTTGCTGCGCGAACCATGTGGCCCGCTGCGCCGCCGAGAGCGGAATCGGTTCGCCGCCGCCCGGAACACGGAGGTCCGCGGGGCGGCGCGTTTCTCCCGCCCCCGGAACGGGTCCTTCACCTTGTCCAGGGCACACTCGAACTCGACCTCGCCCCGCCCTACCAGGACGGACGCACTGTTTCGAGTATCCGCCCGCAAGGCTCGCCGGGTCCAGGGCACTGCGGGCCCAAAGCCGCCAATGGATACTGGGCCCCATGACCGAGCGCGTCGACACACCCGGCATCGATCCCGCGGACTTCCGCGTCCACGTCGTGGCGCAGGCCATCCGGCTGTTCTCCGAGAACGGGTACGAGGCGACGACCGTCGAGCAGATCGCGTCCGCCGCGGGCGTGTCCCGGCGGACGTTTTTCCGCCAGTTCCGCTCCAAGGAGGACGTGATCTTCGCCGATCACGAATCACTGTTGCAGCAGGCAGGCGATTATCTGTCCACGGATTCCGACGACCCGTGGGCGGCGGTCTGCAGGACGGCAGGCCTGGTCTTCGACAGGTTTCGCGAGAACCGGGAGTTGTCGGCTCGCCGGTACCAGGTGGTCCAGCGGGTTCCCGCCCTGCGCGACCGGGAGATCGTCACCGGCTTCCGCTACGAGCGGTTGTTCGTCGACTACCTGCGCGGTGTCGTACCCACCGAACCGGTCCTGAAGGTCATCGGATTCGCGGCCGCCGTCACCGCGTGCCACAACTTCCTGCTCCGGAACATGATCAAGGGCGACCCCGACGCGACCGCAGACGAACTCGAGCGGGCCCTCCTCGACGTGCGCCGGACGTTCGGCGTCGCTCCGGGGGCGTCGACGCAGGAACAGGACGCGGTGCTGGTGGTGTCGTACCCGCCGGGAACGCCGGTGGAGGAGATCACCGGACGTATCCAGGCCCAGCTGTCCCGGCGCCGGGGCTGAGTGGCCGGTGACGACAACCACCCTTGACTGGCACTCAGTGCCGTGGTTGACTGCACTGTAGTGGCAGTAGTTTGCCGACCACGAACGTTGCGGCCCACCTGAACGACAATGACCTTGGCACGGAGTGCCTATTCAGACTCGGTGCCGTCGAGACTCAGCAAGGAGCGCCCCATGGCCGGAAATCCGGACTTCGATCTGTTCAAGCTCGGTGAAGAGCACGACGAACTGCGGTCCGCGATCCGCGCGCTCTCCGAGAAGGAGATCGCACCCTACGCGAAGGAAGTCGACGAGGATGCACGCTTCCCCGAAGAGGCCCGCGTCGCCCTCGTGAACTCCGGGTTCAACGCCATCCACGTCCCCGAGGAATACGACGGCCAGGGCGCCGACTCCGTCGCCACCTGCATCGTCATCGAAGAGGTCGCCCGCGTCTGCGGCTCCTCGTCCCTGATCCCCGCCGTCAACAAACTCGGCACCATGGGCCTCATCCTCAACGGGTCCGAGGAACTCAAGCAGCAGGTCCTGCCGCAGCTCGCGTCCGGCGAGGCCATGGCGTCCTACGCACTGTCCGAGCGTGAAGCCGGTTCGGACGCCGCCGGCATGCGCACCCGCGCCAACGCCGACGGCGACGACTGGATCCTCAACGGCTCCAAGTGCTGGATCACCAACGGTGGCAAGTCCAGCTGGTACACCGTCATGGCCGTCACCGACGCCGACAAGGGCGCCAACGGTATCTCCGCGTTCATGGTCCACGAGAACGACGAAGGCTTCGTCGTCGGACCGAAGGAGAAGAAGCTCGGCATCAAGGGTTCGCCCACCGCGGAGCTCTACTTCGAGAACTGCAAGGTCCCCGGCGACCGCATCATCGGCGAGCCCGGCACCGGTTTCAAGACGGCGCTGCAGACCCTCGACCACACCCGTCCCACCATCGGCGCGCAGGCAGTCGGCCTCGCGCAGGGTGCCCTCGACGCCGCTCTCGCCTACACCAAGGACCGCAAGCAGTTCGGCAAGTCGATCAGCGACTTCCAGGCCGTGCAGTTCATGCTCGCCGACATGGCGATGAAGGTCGAGGCCGCCCGCCTCATGGTCTACACCTCCGCGGCCCGCGCCGAGCGCGGCGAGAAGAACCTCGGTTTCATCTCCGCTGCCGCCAAGTGCTTCGCCTCCGACGTCGCGATGGAGGTCACCACGGACGCCGTCCAGCTGTTCGGTGGCGCCGGCTACACCACCGACTTCCCTGTCGAGCGGATGATGCGTGATGCGAAGATCACTCAGATCTACGAAGGCACGAACCAGATCCAGCGCGTCGTGATGTCGCGTGCACTGTTGAAGTAGGCGGCTACGCCGCCCGTGCGTGGTTAGAGAGTCTCTGGACTCGCTAACCACGCACGGGCATATCTAAGGAGAAACGTGGAACTAGTAGGCGTGATCGGCGGCGGCACCATGGGTGCCGGCATCGCCGAGGTATGCATCAAGGCCGGTAGCTCGGTTCTCATCCTCGAGACCAAGCCGGAATTCGCCGAGGCCGCGCAGGCCCGGATCGAGAAGTCCCTGGCTCGCGGGGTCAAGGCGGGCAAGCTCGACCAGGACGCCGCGGACGCCGCGCTCGCCCGCGTGCGGGTCACCCTCGACATCGAGGACTTCGCGGACCGCGATCTCGTGATCGAGGCGGCGCCGGAGATCGAGTCGCTCAAGGTCGACATCTTCCAGAAGCTCGACAAGATCGTGAAGCCGTCGGGCATCCTCGCGTCCAACACGTCGTCCATCCCGCTGATCAAGATGGCCAACGCCACGCAGCGTCCCGGGCAGGTCGTGGGTGTCCACTTCTTCAACCCGGTGCCGGTGATGCCGCTGGTCGAGATCGTGGTCAGCCTCGTCACGTCGGAGGAGACCGTCCTCGCGGTCACCGACTACGCGAAGAACACGCTGCGCAAGAAGACGGTGCGGGCCGGTGACCGTGCGGGTTTCATCGTGAACGCGCTGCTCATCCCGTACCTCACGTCGGCGGTCCGGATGCTCGAGTCGGGTTACGCGACCGCCGAGGACATCGACGAGGCCATGAAGGGCGGCTGCGGCTACCCGATGGGCCCGCTGACGCTGATCGACACCGTCGGCCTCGACATCACCCTCGCCGCGGCGGAGTCGCTGTACGCGGAATTCGCCGAGCCGCACTACGCTCCCCCGACGCTGCTCAAGCGCAAGGTGGACGCCGGACAGCTCGGCAAGAAGAGCGGTAAGGGCTTCTACGACTACAGCTAGTCACGCCCGTCCGGAAGCCCGTCGCGTCGTCGCGGCGGGCTTTCGTCGTTCTTGACCGCAAATCCCATGTAGGAGATGGCCGTGCTCCTGATCTGGCCGAAGTCGAGCCGGCGGCTCAACTCCCCGTAGCTGAGCCGTGTTCCGCCGGCCCGGGCGAGGTCCAGGAGCCGGAGAGGATTCTTCGACCGCGGCCCGAGCCCGACGAACTCGCCGAGCCGCAGACCGTGCCGCGCCATGATCGGCTCCAGCTCCGCGGGACGGATACACATCGACCAGTCGTGGATGGGGGTGTCGAACATCCGGGTCATCCGCCACTCCTGCATGATCTTGATCGCGACGAGCTTGCTGGCGAATGTGCGGTTGATGGTGTCGAACAGGTACAGGCCGCCGGGTTTCAGCGCACGGGACGTCTCGGCGATCACTCCGTCGAGATCCGACACGTGCTCGAGGACGTCGCAGCAGTAGACGACGTCGAACGCGGCATCCGGCACCGGCAACTGTTCGCCCGACCCGATGCGGTACTCGATGTCGAGGGCCGAGCCGGCTGCGTGACGCCGTGCGGTGTCGACCGACACCGGGGACGGATCGATGCCCGTCACCCGGAAACCGATGCGGGTGAACTCCTCCGCGAGGAACCCGCCGCCCGACCCGACGTCGAGGGCGCGGAGTCCCCGATGGTCACGACCGACCGTCTCGCCGAGCACCTTACGGAAGTAGGCGAATCGTCCCGGCGTCAGGCTTCCGTGCAGCAGGTTGAGTGGGTTGTCCTCCTCCCACCACGACTCCCCCACACGGTTGTAGACGTCGTTGTCGATGACCAAGCGGACCACCCCTTCTCTGCCGACGGCACAGCGACGACCTCCAGCCTTCTCCTGCGCGTCGGTCACTTCAAGGCCGGTGCGCTTACGCGATGCTCAGGGGATGACATTCAGGATCTCGCACGTGTGCCTGCTGCTGGGCGGGTTCGTCGCGGGAATTGCGTTGACGTCCACCACGTCCAGGGAGTTCGCGTTCGTGGTCGACGGCGACCGCCTGGACGCGTTGTATCTCGGGCCGGCCGCCGGCGCCTTCCTCGCCGCGATCGTCGCCGTCCTGGTGGCAGCGCTGGTTCGTGCCCGCCGGATCCTGTCGACGCTGTCTTTCGCCGGTCTCGCACTGCTGGGTGTCGCTCCGTCGACGGGGCCGTGGGACTTCGAGGTGTACCTCGGCGGAGTCGGTACGGGCCTGCTGCTCGGCGGCCTCGTCGGACTGTGCGCCACCGCCGACCGGGCATGGTTACAGACCGCACTCGCCGCGGGGGTTCTCGCCGGACTCCTCCTCGCCGGACCGATCGACCACTTCCGGGCGTCTTTTCCCCGGCGCTACGCCGATTACCTTCCGGAACCCGCATTCGATCCGGTGGCGCTGACCGTCCTCGCGCTCACGTCCGTGGTTCTGGCCGTCACGCTGGCGTCCGGCGACTTCGGTGAGCGGACGGACGTCGCGGTGAGCGGGCGCGCCCTCGTCGTCGGGATCGTTCTGCCGCTGATCGGGCTGGTGCTGTACTGGTGGTTCGTTCGACGTGTCTGGAACGTGGGCACCTACGGTGCCATGCAGGGCAGGTGGATATTCGGACTCGTCCTGGTCGTGGCGGTGATCGCCGCCTCGCTGTGGCTGGAGAGCCGCACCGGGATCGTGTTGCTCGCCGCGATGGCATTCGTCGCCGCGGGGGACATTGGCGTGGCGGCGTTCCCGGACTCCTGGCCGTGGCTGCTGGTGCCCGCGGCGCTCGTGCTGACCGGTGCCGTGCTCGGCAGGCGCTATCCGCTGCCGGTGCTCGGCATCGCGGCACTCGCAGTCGTGGCCGCGTCGACGATGTTCGAGCACCCGCCGTGGGACAACCTGCAGGTGGGTGCGACGTGGCTCCTCCTTCCGCTCGCGGCCTCGTACACGGTCGCGTCGAGTCTGCCGTCGAGCGAATCGGTCACCGCTACGTCGCTGGCGGTGCCGGCCGCGCTGGCCGTCCCGCTGATCGCCGACTACGGGTGGACGGCGTACGCGCCGCTCGTCGGATCCGCGAGCACGGTGGGGCTGGACTCGTGGGCGTGGACATCGACCGGGCTGTCCGTGGGTGCCGTGGTCGCGTGCGGTCTCGCCGCCGCTTACCTCGGAAAACGTCCCTTCTGAGCCCATTGCACGATACACATGTTGTGCACCATGCATACGCTGTGTATGGTGCACAAATTGTGTTTCGCAGAGTTGAGGAGATTCGTGTGGACAGTCCGACGCCCGCCGTCCGCCCGGGCGGCCTCGTCGCCGTGCTGGCATTCACCGGCATCGTCGCCGCGCTCATGCAGACCCTCGTGGTGCCGCTGATCGGCGACCTCCCCCGACTGCTCGACACGACCGCCTCCAACGCGTCCTGGGTGATCACCGCGACGCTGCTCGCCGGCGCCGTGGCGACACCGGTCACCGGACGTCTCGGCGACCTGTACGGCAAGCGGCGAATGATGCTGATCTGCACGGTGCCGCTCGTCCTCGGCTCGGTGGTCTGCGCACTCGCGACGTCCCTGGCCCCGATGGTGATCGGCCGAGGCTTGCAGGGGATCGGTGTGGGCATGATTCCGCTCGGAATCAGCGCACTGCGGGACCTGCTGCCGCCCGAGCGCCTGCACTCCTCCATCGCCTTGATGAGCTCGTCCATGGGCATCGGCGGCGCCCTCGGTCTGCCGCTCGCCGCAACGGTCGCGGAGAATGCGAGCTGGCGCGTGCTGTTCTGGGGCGCCGCCGGGCTCAGCGCGCTGATCGCCGTGCTGCTCTGGTTCTTCGTGCCCGCCACGCCCGTCCACGGTCCCAAGGCCCGCTTCGATCCCATCGGGGCAGTCGGACTGGGCGTCGGACTGGTGTCCCTGCTGCTGGCTGTCTCCAAGGGCGCCGACTGGGGCTGGGCGAGCAGCACCACCCTCGGTCTGTTCGCGACCACGGTCGTCGCGTTGACGGCCTGGGGCTGGTGGGAACTCCGCACTCCCGAACCACTGGTCGACCTGCGGGTGATCGCCGGCCGTCAGGTGCTGCTGACGAACGCCGCGTCCGTCGTGGTCGGCTTCGCCATGTACGCCCAGTCCCTGATCGTTCCGCAGCTCCTGCAGTTGCCGGCGTCCACGGGATACGGCCTGGGACAGTCGATGCTGGCCATGGGACTGTGGATGGCCCCCTCGGGTCTGATGATGATGGCGGTCTCCCCCTTCGGGGCCAAGCTGTCGTCCACCCGCGGACCGAAGGTCACCCTGCTCGTCGGAAGCCTCGTCATCGCGCTCGGCTACGGATCGTCGATGTTCCTGATGGGGTCGACGTGGGGCCTGGTCGTGGTGACCTGCATCTGCGGCTCGGGCGTCGGCCTGGCCTACGGCGCGATGCCCGCACTCGTGATGAGCGCCGTGCCGCAGTCCGCGACCGCCTCCGCCAACAGCGTCAACTCCCTGATGCGCTCGGTCGGTACCGCGGTGTCCGCGGCCGTCGTCGGAGTGGTCCTCGCCCAGATGAGCGTCCAGGTCGCCGGCCACACCCTGCCCACCGAGGGCGGCTTCCGAACCGGCCTGTTGATCGGTTGCGGTGTCGCACTCGTCGCCGCGGCCATCACGCTGGCCATTCCCACCCGTCGGGCCACCCTCACGGCGCCGGACTCGATTCCCGAACCGCTCGCGCCGTCGAAGGTGTAGAACCTTGCCGGTTGCCTACTTGTGGAGGGCGTACCCCGCCACCGGGTTGCCGTTGATGTAGACGGTGCCCTCGTAGGTCCCGTCGGGCCTCGGCGTGATCCGGTCGGTCAGGAAGGGAAGCCCGGAGGGGCTGTAGTCGGTGACGAGGGAACCGCTCGCTTCCGGAGTGGTCATGCCGAAGATGTACGGGAAGAACACCCCGAAGTTGTCCATGACCCACCCGGGTCCGAACGTCTTGCCCTTCCAGATCAGGTCACCACCGAGAACGTTGGTGGTGCCGACGTACGTGCCGGCAGGCAGCGGGACCGGCATGGGCGCAGGTAGTGGCGGCGGCATGGGCGCCGGCATGGGGTCTGCTGCGGCCGTCCCCGCGGCGAAGAAAGACAGGCCGGCCACCGCGACGGCCCCGACTGCGACCTTGCGCATGATGTCCATGAGTTCTCCGTATATCGAGGTGCGTGGCGGAAAGTGTCGCACGGACAGGGCCGTCACAGGGAGAGTGTGAAGAAGATGCTGTTCGGATCGTTGCCGTAGTCCCCGAACGGGGAACATTCGGTGAAGCCGTGCTCGGTGTACAGACGCCTGGCCGGGGCGAAGAAATCCTCGACGCCGGTCTCGAGGCTGAGCCGGACGTACCCGCGTGCCCGCGCCTCGTCGACCAGGTGCGCGAGGAGCCGGGTGGCCACACCCCGCCCGCGCGCCTCCTCGGCAGTCCGCATCGACTTGATCTCACCTTCGGCCGGCGAGAGCTCACGCAGAGCCACGGTTCCCAGCACGGTCTCCTCGTCCCACAGCGTCCACACGGTGACCGACGGGTCCCGCAAACCGGGCAGATCGAGGGCGTGAACACTTTCGGGCGGCGACGTCGCACGCATGTCCGCCAGGTGCTCGGCCAGCAGACCGTGCACGGCCTCGCGGGACAGGTCGTCGACTTCGATGTACACGTGCTCGAGTATGCCGAAGCCGGCGCGAGAAATCGCAACGAGCACCCCACTGCCTGGACGGCGGCGCACCATGGGGAGATGACCGAGACAGTGCTGCGCCTGAGCACCCGCCAGGGACGGTGGGTGGTCACCGCCACCGTTCTCGGCTCGAGCCTCGCGCTACTGGACGGCACGGTGGTGAACATCGCCCTGCCGCACATCGGCGAGGACCTCGGGTCGGATGTCGCGGGAATGCAGTGGGTTCTGAGCGGCTACACCCTCGCCCTGGCGTCGCTGATCCTGCTGGGCGGGGCGCTCGGGGATCGCTGGGGCAGGCGCCGCGTCTTCGTCTGGGGGACGGTCTGGTTCGCGGCGGCGTCACTCCTGTGCGGCATCGCACCCGACATCACGATGCTCGTGATCGCACGGATTCTGCAGGGTGTCGGGGCCGCGATGCTGACCCCCGGCAGCCTCGCTCTGATCTCGGCGTCGATCCACGAGGACGACCGGGGTGCCGCGATCGGTCTGTGGTCGGGGCTCGGCGGGGTGGCCGGGGCGATCGGACCTCTACTGGGCGGCTGGCTGGTGGAGGTGGCCGGCTGGCGGTCGGTGTTCCTGCTCAATCTTCCGCTCGCCGTCGTCGTCGTGTGGGCGTCGATGCGGCACGTCCCCGAGAGCCGCGACCCGCATCCGCCCGATCATCTCGACGTGCTCGGGTCGGTGTGCGCGGTGGTCGGTCTCGGCGCGCTCACCTACGGCCTGATCGAGATGAATCTGGTCGCCGGGGTGGTGGGCGCCGTCGCGCTGATCGTGTTCGTCGTGGTGGAACGGCGCTCACCGAACGCGCTGGTGCCGCCGAGCCTGTTCGCGTCGCGCATGTTCGTGGCGGCGAACCTGGTGACGCTCGCCGTGTACGCCGCACTCGGTGGCGTCTTCTTCCTGCTGGTCCTGCAATTGCAGTTGGTGGCCGGATATTCGCCGATCGAAGCCGGGGTCGCCACCATCCCGATCACGCTGGCGATGCTGGCGTTTTCCTCCCGCGCGGGCAGCTACGCCCAGACCCACGGCCCCCGGCTGCCGATGACCGTCGGGCCCGCACTCGCGGCGATCGGCCTGCTGTTGATGACCCGGATCGGGCCGGATGCGAACTATTGGACGGTCGTGCTCCCCGGCGTCGTCGTCTTCGGACTCGGGCTGTCCGCGATGGTCGCGCCGCTGACCGCCGCCGTGCTCGGGTCGGTCCCGGTGGACCAGTCCGGCATCGCCTCCGGGGTGAACAACGCCGTCGCGCGCACCAGCCAGCTGCTGGCGGTGGCCGCACTCCCCGGGATCGCCGGGATCGACGCCGAGAGCATGCTCGACCCCGACAGCTTCTCGCACGGCTTCCGTATCGCGATGTTCATCTGCATCGCACTGCTCCTGGTCGGGGCGACGATCGCCGCAGCCCTGATCCGTGCGCCCGCCCCGCCCGCTCCCACCCCGCTTGGTCCCGTCCCGGATTCGGTTGCATGCAAACCACATTGCGACGTCACCGGTCCGGCAGTACAACCGACCCTCGCCCGGTCGAGCCGTACTCCCCCGAACGGGTGACGCGCCCGCAGGCCACACCGTCACGCGCGCTTTCGTATCCTGGTCGGGTGGCGATTTCCGGAACCGACCCCGCGAGCGTCCGGGTCGACAGCTGGACCTGGGCGATCCGGCTGTTCAAGACGCGCTCCGCGGCGGCGGCCGCCTGCAGGTCGGGGCACGTGCGGGTCAACGGCACCACCGCCAAACCCGCGCAGCCGGTCAAGGTCGGTGACGAGGTCCGCATTCGCGCGGCGGGTGTCGAACGCATCGTCGAGGTGGTCCGGCCCATCACCAAACGGGTCGGCGCGGTGGTGGCGGTCGAGTGCTACGCCGACAACACACCACCGCCCCCACCGCGCGAAGTCCTCGCGTCGATACCGCAGCGCGACCGCGGCGCCGGCCGGCCCACCAAACGCGAACGCCGCGAGATGGACCGGTTGCGCGGGTTGTGACCGCTCAGGCCGGGGTGTGGCTGAGGATGCGCAGGGCGGCCGGCACCGCCTCGACGGTGATCGGCAGCGGACCGACCCGGTCGCCGTCCGCGTAGGCCGTGATGCCGTCGCACTGCAATCGCACCCTCCGCGAACGGTAGGTCTGCACGTCGGGGAGATCCACGTGAGTGCCCTTGTAGACCCGGGGGAACAACCGGACCAGCCTCGACCGGCGACCGTAGTCGACGACCGTGACGTCGAGCAGGCCGTCGGTCTTGTCCGCGCCCGGGCAGATCTGCATGCCGCCGCCATACGAGCGTCCGTTGCCCACCGCCACGAGGGTGGCGTCCACCTGGAACGTCTCCTCGTCCAGTTCGATGGTGTAGTGCAGCGGACGGAGCTGCGTCAGTTCGGCGAGCATCGCGAGGTTGTACCGCATCGGCCCCTTCGGCCACGACATCCGATTGGCTCGGTCCGTGACGAGCGAGTCGAATCCGCTCGCGATGATGGTGCCCGCCCACACCACCGCGCCGTCCGTGAGCGTGATGCGGGCGAGGTCGGATTCCTGCACCTCCCCGTCGGCGATCACGTCGGCCGCGGCGACGGGATCGCCGACGGGGATACCGAATTCGCGCGCATGGTCGTTGCCGGTGCCGGCCGGGATCAGCCCGACCGGTGTCCCGGATTGCGCGGCCGCCTGCAGCCCGATGCTGATGGCGCCGTCCCCGCCGACGACGACGAGCGCGTCGGTGCCGTCGTCGATCGCCCGGCGGGCCAGCATGCGCGCGTGATCGGCGTCCGTTCCGATGATCTCAGTGACGGCGACCCCGCGCTCCCGCAGGCGCGCCACCCCCTTGCGGCCGGCGACGGGTGCGTGACCGTGTCCGGCGAGGGGGTTGACGAGGACGGTGACCTTCTCGACCACCTGCTGCGTGCTCACGGAATCAGCTTGCCGGGGTTGAGGATTCCCGCAGGATCGACCGCGTCCTTGACCGCCCGCAGAATCGCGACGCCCAGGTCGCCGATCTCGTCCCGCATCCACGGGCGGTGGTCGACTCCGACCGCGTGGTGGTGCGTGATGGTTCCGCCGGCGGCGATGATCGCATCACCGGCGGCGGTCTTGGCCTTCCGCCACTGTTCGATCGGGTCTTCCGCTTGCGCGGACACGACGGTGAAGTACAGCGAGGCGCCGGTCGGGTACGTGTGCGAGATGTGGCAGAGGACGAGCGGCGGGGTGCCCTGCCCGGACAGCGATTCCGTCAGCGCGGTGGTCACGGCGGTGCGGACCGCAGCGAGGTTGCCCCAGGTGGTCGCGGTTTCCAGCGTCTCGCACAGCGCTCCGGCGTCGAGCAACGAGTCGCGCAGGTACGGTGCGTCGAAACGGCCGTGCTCCCAGCCGTTTCCGGGCCCCTCGCCCAGGGAGGTGCCGCCGTGCGCCACCAGCACGGCGCGAGCCTCCGCCGTCCGCTCCGCGGTGTGCTCGGCGGTGCCCTCGAACGTCGTGATCGCCAGGCAGCCGCCGGTGACGGTCTCCTCACCGATCTTGTCGGTGGTCGCGAGGTTCACCGCCGTCTCCGCCTCGTCGGACAGTCGCAGCACGGTCGGGACCGCGCCCTCCTGCCGCAACGCCCGCAGAGCCGCCGCGCCCGTCTCGAAGTCGGGGAAACTCCACCCTTCCCGGACGGTCGTGTCGGGGACCGCGTGCACGCGCACCCGCACCCGGGTGATGACGCCGAGCGTTCCCTCCGACCCGACGAACAGTTCGCCGAGGTCCGGACCCGCCGCGGAGGCCGGGGCGCGCCCCGTGTCGAGGGTCCCGGTGGGGGTCACCACCCGCAGTCCCTGGACCATGTCCTCGAACCGCCCGTACCCCGCGGAGGCCTGCCCCGACGACCGGGTGGCCGCGAAGCCGCCGATGGTCGCGAACATGAAGCTCTGCGGGAAGTGCCCGAGCGAGAAGCCGTGCGCGCCGAGCAGTTCCTCGGCGAGCGGACCCGTCACACCCGCTCCCAGCGTCGCGATGCCGGAGTCGGCGTCGAGGTCGATGAGCGCGTCGAACCGGCGCAGGTCCAGCGAGACGACTGCGTCGAATCGGTCGCGCACGGGGTCGAGCCCGCCGACCACGCTCGTTCCGCCACCGAACGGCACGACGGCGATGCCGTGGTCGGCGCAGTATCGGAGCACGTCGGCGACCTCGTCGTCCGCACCGGGGGTGACGACGGCGTCGGGCGCGTTCTGCGGTTCGGTGCTGCGGCGGCGTAGCAGGTCGAGCGTGCTCTTGCCGCCCGAACGCAGCAGCCGGTCGGAGTGCGCGGTGCTGCAGAACTGTTCTCCGACGATGCCCGCGAGAGCGGCGACCTGCTGGTCGGAGAGTGCGCTCGGAGCCAGGACGACGTCGTCGGCCGCCCGGTCGGCGGGCTCTCTGATCGTGACGCCGAGGGCCTGTTGCAGCAGCCCCTTGATGCCGTCCGAGAGGACCTTGTGCTTCTCCGGCGCGCCCCAGGCGTCCCACTGCATCGGGGGTGCCGTCAGGACAGCGTGATCTTCCGATCGCTCATTGCTCATGCGTTATAGTGTTACACATCATGTAAGAGTGTAACTAGCCCTTTCAGCGACCGCCCCGCTCCCGCCACACCTGCCGGATGGGCCGCAGCACCAACCCCATCTGCTTCCGTGTCTTCCCACGCGTCACCAGAACACCCGTGATCGCCACGATCCAGACCGGGTACTGCACGAGCCAGGCAACCCGGAACGCCTCGAACGAGTACCCGCCCATCGCATCGAGGATGAGACCCATCGCCTGGATGACCAGCAACGACGCCAGGAAGCCGCCGATGTTGACCATTCCCTGCGCCGTTCCCATGCTGGTGCTGGGGTTGAACATGCGGGCGTAGTCGAAGCCGATCATCGAACCGGGGCCGCCCACCGAGATCACCATCACGAGCACGATCAGCAACCAGATCGGCGCCGGACCCGGCAGCGACAGGACGACGGTCCAGATCGCCGCGTTGCTGATCATGATGGCCAGCACCAGATAGGAGCGGCGCATCGGGAAGCGGCCGCTGAGGATGCCGATGATCGGCCCGGCCACGATCGCCGAGATCACCGACAGGGTCAGCAGCGAACCGGCCTCCGCCGGCGACAACCCCTGTGCCGACCTCAGGTACGGCACACCCCACAGCAGGGCGAACGTGGTCATCGAGAACTGCGTGCCCATGTGGGTGAAGAACCCGAGCCGGGTGCCGTGACGACCCCACACGGCGCGGATCTGCTTGCCCACCTCCCGCAGTCCGGCGGGCGCCGCCACCACCTCCAGACCGGGAGGCGCATTGCGGATGACGGAGACGGCCAGCACGAACGACAGCAAACCGAGCGACGCCGCGCTGCCGTACGCGAAACTCCAGCCCGGCCCGTTCAGCAACAGCATCAACGGCAGCGCCGACAGGATCTGACCGATCTGACCGAAGATGCCGGTGAGCTGCGACACGAGCGGGACCCGCCGCGGCGCGAACCACTGCGGCACCAGGCGCAGCACGGAGATGAACGTCATCGCGTCGCCGACGCCGACGAGAACGCGCGCGGCGACCGCCAGCGGCAGCGATTCGGTGAGGGCGAGAAGCATCTGCGCCGAGGCCATGATGAGGGCGCCCGCGGAAATCATGATCCGCGACCCGTACCGGTCGAGGAGCACACCGGCCGGAATCTGCATCCCCGCGTACACCACGATCTGGAGTACGACGAAACCCGACAACACACTCGGACTGATCGAAAATCGTTCCGTCGCCGCGAGGCCCGACACACCGAACGAGGTTCGATGCAGGACGGCGACGATATAAGCGACAACCCCGACGCCCCACACCAACCACACTCTGCTCATCGCAGATCAAACTACCCCCCAGCAGGTATTACCCGCTGAGTGAAGTCACTCGCGGCCCAGCGACACCCAGGTCGGATCGGCCGTGCGCTCGCCGACGGTGAGATCCGCGAGCAGGTCCAGGCGCGCGATCTGGCCCTCGGTCAGCGTGAGCGCGAGCGCGCCGGCGTTCTCCGTGACACGCGCCGCGAACCGGGTGCCGGGAATCGACACGGACGGCAACCCGAACTCGCGGGCTTTCGCGTCCAGCCACGCCAGCGACACCTGGGCGGGCGTCGCGTCGAGCTCGGCAGCGACCTCGCGGACGACGTCGAGCACCTTCAGGTTCGCCGGCAGCGCATCGTCGCCGAAACGCGGGAACCGGCGGCGCAGATCCTTGTCGCCCAGCGTGGCCGGGTCGTACGTTCCGGTGAGGAAGCCGCGGCCCACCGGGGAGTACGGCACGAAGCCGATGCCCAGTTCGGCCGCCGCGGGAACCACGTGCTTCTCGACGTCGCGACTCCAGATGCTCCACTCGCTCTGGATCGCGGCGATCGGGTGCACCTGTGACGCGCGACGCAGTTCGTCGCCGGTCGCCTCCGACAGTCCGATGTTGCGGACCTTGCCTGCCTTCACCTGTTCCGCGATCGCGCCGACGGTGTCCTCGATGGGCACCTCGGGGTCGACGCGGTGCAGGTAGTACAGATCGACGGTGTCGACGCCGAGCCGGGACAGCGATTCGTCGAGGGCCTGCGCCACGTAGTCGGGCTTGCCGTTGATGCTGCGCCGGCCGTTCGCGATGTTGCCGACGAGACCGAACTTGGTGGCCAACTGCACCTCGTCGCGGCGTTCCTTCAGCACCGTGCCCACCGCTTTCTCACTCGCGCCGTCGCCGTACACGTTGGCCGTGTCGATGAACGTCACTCCGATGTCGATGGCGTGGTGGAGGGTCGCGAGCGCCTCCGCGGCATCGACGGGGCCGTACACGGGGGCGACGGACATGGCGCCGTAGCCCTGCGCGCTGACGGTGAAGCCTTCGGACAACTGCACGGTGGGGATGTTGGTCATGCGCCCCATCCTTCCCGAGCACCCCGACAGGTGCATCGTTTGGAATCGCGCTGATCGTGACCCGGCTGCCTCTACCCTGAAGGCATGGCATTCGACTGGTTCGAACTCGCCCGCATCGCCCACCGCGAGTTCGGTGCACGGGTCGCCGCGATCACCGACTGGTCGGCGCCGACACCGGACCGCGAATGGGACGTCACCCAGCTGGTGCGGCACGTCATCGAGGAACAGCAGTGGGTTCCCCCGCTGCTCGCCGGCAAGACGGTCGGCGAAGCGACCCCGGACATCGAGCCCCTGCACGGCGACATGCGGTCGGAATGGCAGCGGTATTCGGACGCGGCCATCCACGCGTGGTCGTCGACCGACCCGGGGACGCAGGTGCATCTGTCCTACGGCACGGTGCCGCTCGAGCCGTATCTGCGGCAGCAGATCGCCGACGTCACCATCCACGCATGGGACCTCGCCAAGGCCACCGGTTCCGACGACGCACTCGACCCGCAACTCGTCGCCGGCGTCTGGTCGGATCTCGATGGCCAACGCGAGATGCTCTCCGAGAGCGGGCTGTTCGCCGACCCCGTCGACGTTCCCGGCGACGCGCCGCTCCAGGATCGCCTGATCGCCCTGACCGGTCGCGATCCCCGGCAACGCATTTAACCAACCGCCGCGGAGGGTCCCGCCTACGCTGGGAGACATGAGTACCCCGGATCCCAAACCCCGCAGCCGCGACGTCACCGACGGACTGGAGAAGACCGCAGCGCGCGGAATGCTCCGTGCGGTGGGCATGGGCGACGACGACTGGGGAAAGTCCCAGATCGGCGTGGCGTCGTCGTGGAACGAGATCACCCCCTGCAACCTGTCGCTCGACCGGCTCCCGAACGCCGTCAAGGACGGCGTCCACGCCGCGGGCGGGTATCCCCTCGAGTTCGGCACCATCTCCGTGTCCGACGGCATCTCGATGGGACACGAGGGCATGCACTTCTCCCTCGTGTCCCGTGAAGTGATCGCCGACAGTGTGGAAACGGTGATGCAGGCCGAACGCCTCGACGGGTCGGTGCTGCTCGCCGGTTGCGACAAGTCGCTGCCCGGCATGCTGATGGCCGCGGCCCGCCTCGACCTCGCGAGCGTGTTCCTCTACGCCGGTTCGATCCTGCCGGGTGTCGCCAAAATGTCGGACGGCACCGAACGCGACGTCACCATCATCGACGCGTTCGAGGCGGTCGGCGCCTGCTCGCGCGGACTGATGAGCCGTGAGGACGTCGACGCCATCGAACGTGCCATCTGTCCCGGCGAGGGCGCGTGCGGCGGAATGTACACGGCGAACACGATGGCCAGTGCCGCCGAGGCACTCGGCATGTCGCTGCCCGGCAGCGCCTCCCCGCCCGCCACCGACCGTCGTCGCGACGGATTCGCGAGGCGCAGCGGTGAAGCCGTCGTCGAACTGCTCCGCCGCGGCATCACCGCCAGGGACATCCTCACCAAGGAGGCGTTCGAGAACGCCATCGCCGTGGTCATGGCGTTCGGCGGCTCCACCAACGCCGTCCTGCACCTGCTGGCGATCGCGAGCGAAGCGGATGTGGAACTGACACTCGACGACTTCTCCCGCGTCGGCGCCCGCGTCCCGCACCTCGCGGACGTCAAACCGTTCGGCAAGCACGTGATGAAGGACGTCGACCACATCGGCGGCGTCCCCGTCATCATGAAGGCCCTGCTCGACGCCGGGATGCTGCACGGCGACTGCCTCACCGTCACCGGCAAGACCATGGCCGAGAACCTGTCGGCCATCGCCCCTCCCGACCCCGACGGCAAGGTGCTCCGCGCGATGAGCTCGCCCATCCACCCGACCGGCGGAATCACGATCCTCAAGGGTTCCCTCGCCCCGGGCGGCGCGGTGGTGAAGTCGGCCGGGTTCGACTCCGACGTCTTCACCGGCACCGCCCGCGTCTTCGAACGGGAACGCGCCGCGATGGACGCCCTCGAGGACGGCACCATCACGAACGGCGACGTCGTGGTCATCCGCTACGAGGGTCCCAAGGGCGGACCCGGCATGCGCGAGATGCTCGCGATCACCGGCGCGATCAAGGGTGCCGGACTGGGCAAGGACGTCCTCCTGCTCACCGACGGCCGATTCTCCGGCGGCACCACCGGCCTGTGCGTCGGCCACGTGGCACCGGAGGCCGTCGATGGTGGTCCCATCGCCTTCGTCCGCGACGGCGACCAGATCCGACTGGACGTCGGGACGGGCACCCTCGAACTGCTCGTCGACGAAGAGGAACTCGCCGGCCGTAAGAACGGGTGGGAGCCCCTGCCCCCGCGCTACACCCGCGGGGTCCTGGCCAAGTACACGAAGCTCGTCGGTTCCGCCTCGGGCGGCGCCGTCTGCGGGTAGGCGCTTCGCGCCCGTGAGTGGTTGACGAGTCCAGAGACTCGTCAACCACTCACGAGCCCGGAGGGCCTAGATGGGCCGGAACCCGGCGCCGGGGCCGCCGCTCGCGTTCATGTCGGCGATGATCGAGTTGAGGTTGGTCCCGATCTCCGGGCCGATGCACGGTGCCGCGAGGTAGGCGTTGACCATGGCCACCAGGGTGGTGCCGACGACCATCGGTGCGCCCGAGTCACCCTCGATCACGCAGGCCTGGGTCCACGTCTCCCCCGTCTGCATGAGGTCGCCGTAGACGATGCCGCAGGTGTTGCCCGTGGTGCGGCCTTCCTTGCACGCCACCTGCGGGAAGGCTGCCGGTGCGCCGATGTTGGTGATGGTGACGCCGCCGACCCTGTTGACCGGGACGACCTTCGCCGGGTCGAACTGGATCACCGCATAGTCGAGAGCGGGGTTGGAGACGACGAACTTTCCGACGATGCCGCTGTCCTGACTGGCTTCGGGCACCACGTAGGAGCCCGATTCACCGCAGTGGCCCGCTGTCAGGCCGACGAGCCGGCCCGCGTTGTCGTGCCCGATGGTAGTGAGTGAGCAGACGAGTTCGTCGTTCACCACGATCCCCGAACCGCCCCCCAAGACGGCGGCCGGAGCTGCTGTCGCGGACCCCGCCGCAACGAATCCCAGAATTCCCGCTGTCGCCGCAACAACCGCCGCGAATCGTTTCAACATTTTTCGAACCTTCCCGGATGAGCCCCGACGGCCGCGTGTCTCCCCATAAGAATCCCACCCCGCGCAAGACCTGCGTGGGGGAATGCCGATGTAGAGACCGCGACCGTTGCTCACCCGGGCGCTACTCGACGGCGCCGAGTGCCTCCAGTGCTTTGCGGGCGTCCTCGAGTTGCCGGCTCAGCTCGTCCACCCGGGCCGCCGCGAGGTTGCGTGCCGCCACGATGATCGACTCGACGGCCTCGATCGCCGTCTCCTCCCCGAGTTCCCGGACGGCGCGCTCGACGGCGTCCGGAGAGACGGGGACCGCCTTGCCGGGACGCTTGGCTCCGTGCGCGACGGTGACGCTCCAGTCGTTGTCGGCACCGGCGTGGATGGTGACGCTGACTCCCGCGGGCACTTTCTTGCTGGTGCGTTTGGCCGGTGCCGCGGCGGGTTTCGGGACCGCGGTGGCGGCGGGCTGAGGCGTCGCGACAGTCTTGGCGGCCGGAGTCTTGGGGGCGGGAGTCTTAGGGGCGGGGGACGGACCGGGTTCGATCTCCTGGTGCACGACCGGCGTCGCGGGGGCGGCGGGCGCGGGCGCAGGCTTGGTGGCCGGAATTCGTCTCATCAGAAGCTCCTCCGCTTCGAAGGGGAGCTCGTCGTCGACGCCTTTGGGGCGGATCAAGAGCGTATTGCCTTGCACGGAGATAACTTTCGCCGAGGCTCCGGCCTCGAGCCCGAGGCTGGGCATCGCCTCGCGCAGATACACGGTGGCCCGCTTACCTTCCGCGATCGCGGCAGCGAGGGTCTCGAGATTCTCCGCGGTCAGGTGATCCGGTGCGGCGGCACCGGAACGTCTACGGGGCGGCATGCGCTGTCCTTTCTGGTCTGTCTCCTGGTTACGCTCGTGAGCACCGCAACTCTCGCACACCCCACCGACGGTTCCGCATCGGACGGGCACGCACAGTGGCAGATTGAGAGGGATGGACGCACCGGCGACCAGGCGTGCGGATCGACAGTATCGAGAGGAACGACGTGACCTCGGAAGCACCGGAGAACGGCGACGAGACCGCAACGACGACGGAGATCTCACCGACCCTGCTCCGCGACGTCCAGGCCGATCTCGAGGAGTCGCTTCTGGGCGGGCCCCGCCGCTACACGCGGGCCGAGATCGCCGACTTCGCGGGGGTATCCCTCGAACGGGCGGACCGCCTGTGGGTGTCGATGGGTTTCGCGGTCGACACCGATCCGGACGGCGTCATGTTCACCGAGGGGGACGCCGCCGCGTTGCGCACCATCGCGTCGCTCGTCGACCAGGGGATCATCTCACCGGAACGCGAAGTGGCGGCGGCTCGTGCTCTCGGCCAGTCGATGTCGCGGCTCGCCGAATGGCAGGTGTCATTGATCAGCACCCACATCGTCGATCAGCTCGCCGGGTCCGCGGGCAGCGACGAGCAGGCCATCCGGGAGCAGGTGCGCGAACTCACCGCCGAGATCCTTCCGGCGGTCGAGTCGTTGCAGGCGTACGTGTGGCGCAGGCACATCGCCTCGACCACCGGTCGCAACGTCGGGAACCCCGGCGAGGAGGTCGCGAGCCGGAAGCTGGTGGTCGGTTTCGCGGACATCGTCGGGTACACGTCGCTGACCCGTCAGCTCGGCGCGCGGGAACTGAGCGACCTTCTGGAACGATTCGAGTCGGCGTCGACGTCGGTCATCGGCCGCCATCAGGGATGGGTGGTGAAGACGGTCGGCGACGAGGTGATGTTCGCGGTCGAGTCGCCGGCCGATGCGGCGGAGATCGCCCTGCAGTTGCGGGAGCAGGTTCTGCCGGACGAGACGGACCCCGAACTGCGGGTAGGACTCGCGATGGGCCCGGTGCTCGTCCGGTTCGGCGACCTCTACGGCTCCGTCGTCAACACCGCGGCGCGACTCACCGGTTCGGCGCGTCCCGGCACGGTGCTGATCGACGAGGCGCTCGCCCACGAACTCGCCGACGCTCCCGGTTACTACCTCAAGCAGCTACGTCCACGACGCGTTCGAGGGATTCGACGACTCGAACAGTTCGTGCTGCGTCGAGACCGGGACGCCTAGCGACCGTCAGCTTCCGAAGGGAAGGGTTCCGGGCGGGATGGAGTATCCGCTGCTGCCGGCGGCGACGCCGCCCCAAGCACCGAGGAGCCAGTTGAGTGCATCAGTGATCATCGAGAAACCTTCCCACACCATTCATTCGATACGCGCGGCATCCGGTGCCGCGCGCAGGTGCCACGGTAATGACGACGTGCGGAGCTGTCGACGTCACAATGCCTGAGCAGGCGATATCCCGAGGAGCGTCGGCTTCGCGGGACCGGCGGCGACCTGGGCGGCGCGTGCGGCGAGGAAGTCGTCGACGATCTGCTCACACGCGGTCCGTCCCAGTGGGGTCAGGGTCGCGAGCCGGGTGAAGACGAGTGGTCCGATGAGTTGCGCGAGAGCGAGGTCGTAGTCGAATTCGCCGAGTCGTTCGGCCGCCTCGGGTGTCCCGAAGACCTGGTCGAACGCCGCCCGGTACTGCTCGACGATGGTCTGCCTCAGCGTCCGCAGTTCCGGTTTGTCCGACTCGACAGCGGCCGCGCTCGAGTAGTCGTCCAACGCGGGGCCCATGCCGAGCCAGCACATGGCCGTCACGTTCATGGGGGCACTCTCGATGAGTTTCGCCTGGCTGACCATCAGCTCGACCAGCCGGTCGCGGAGGTCGCCGTCGGCGGGCACGGTCGGCGCGGGTGGGATCAGCCGCCCGAAAGCCGCGGCGACCAGTTCGGTGCCGTTGCCGAAATGCCGGTAGAGCGTGGCCCGAGCCACGTTCGCCAGCTTGGTGACGGCGTCGATCGTCACGGCGTCGGTGCCACCCTTCGCGAGAAGAGTTGTCGCGGCGTCGAGAAGTCTCGCTCGAGAGCGCTGCCTGCGGGGATCCTGCTCGGTCATCTGCACCGCCCGTTCCTGCCACTGCCCGACCTCTTGTGAACTGTCAGTCTACCAACGATACTGACAGTCTCGTTACTTCCACGGAAGGACTACATCGTGCGCTCTCGGGACTCCGCACCACCGCAGGACACCGAACAGAGCAACACCACCGGCTGGACCCTTCGGCAGATCTGGATGCTGACCGTCGCGTGCTGCGCTGTCGCACTCGTCGTCGCGGCGATGGCGGCACTGAACACCGCCCTGCCCGACCTCGCCCGCGACACGGGCGCGACCCAGAGCCAGCTGACGTGGATCGTCGACGGCTACACCCTCACCCTGGCCGCACTCCTGCTTCCGGCGGGCGCGCTCGGCGACCGGTACGGCCGGCGAGGGCTGCTCATGGTCGGGCTGTTGATCTTCGGCCTGGGCTCCGCCATTCCGATCCTGAACGACAGCCCCGAGTGGATCATCGGTTCCCGGGCGATAGCGGGCGTCGGCGCCGCTCTCGTGATGCCCGCGACATTGTCGCTGCTCACGGCGGGTTTTCCGCCCGCGCACCGAGGCCGGGCAGTGGGCATCTGGTCGGGCGTCGCGGGGTCCGGCGCAATCGCGGGCCTGCTCGTCTCCGGACTCCTGCTCGAGAAGTGGTCGTGGCACGCCATCTTCATCAGCCTCACCGTGGTGTCCGCCCTGATCTTCGTCACGGGCTTCACCATCTCCTCCTCCCGGGAGACGGAACGCCCACCACTGGACCTGCCCGGCACCGGGTTGATTGCCGCCGCGGTCGGATTGTTCGTCCTGGGAACCATCGAGGCGCCGCAGCGCGGCTGGCTGGATCCCGTCGTGCTCGGACTGCTCGTCGGTGGCCTCGCCGCCGCTGCCGCGTTCGCCCTCGTGGAACTGCGCAGAAAACGCCCCCTGCTTGACGTCCGACTGTTCGCCAACCGCGCCTTCGGCTCCGGGTCGATGTCGCTCCTACTGCAGTTCCTGGCTTCCCTCGGCCTCTTTTTCCTCGTCGTCCAGTACCTGCAGCTGGTGCTGAACTACTCCCCTCTGCAGTCCGCTCTTGCGCTCGCCCCCATCGCCGTGCCGGTCGTGGCGATGTCCGCGGTCATGCCGATGCTCATCCCGCACGTCGGGCTCCGGCCGCTGCTCGCGTCCGGTTCCGCATTGCTCGGCCTCGGCATCCTCTTGCTGGTGCGGCTCGATGCGCATTCGAGCTACGCGGAGGTGTGCGTCCCGCTCATCGTGGCCGCCTTCGGTATCGGACTGTGCACAGCGCCCGCGACAGCAGCCATCGTGCAGAACACCCCGGACGCGAAGCAGGGTGTCGCGTCGGCCGTCAACGACACGGCGCGCGAGATCGGTTCGGCCATCGGCGTCGCCTTGGCGGGCAGCGTCCTGGCCGCGGGGTACGGCACCCACGTGCAGCCGGCGGTCGACGCCGTTCCGGAGGCCGCGAAGGAGCCGGTGTCGAGTTCACTGGCCGCGGCACTGCAGGTCGCCGAGGTCGCGGGCCCACAGGGCGAGCAGTTGGCGACGTTCGCGCGGGATTCGTTTCTGAAGGGTTTCGACGAGGCATCCATAGTGCTGGCCTGCGTGTTGTTCGCCGCGTCGCTACTGCTCGCGGTGTGGGCTCCCGGGCGGAAGGGTTCCGTGCCGACGGCCGAAACGCCGAGAGAACTGGCCGACGTCGACTGAGCGGACGTTGCCCTTGTGACGGCCGTCGCTGTATCGTTCAGTATCAGTTACTGAATGTCACAGTTAGTTGACCGCCTAGTCACAGAGCAAGGGGTAGTGATGACCGCATCGATCGTCGTCTCCGACCGCGAAGAGACCGCCCAGCGCTTGCTGGCGTCGTCGGCACGCAAGTCCTACGACCCGATGGTCGAGGTCGACTGGGAAGCACCGATTCCCGACGACAAGTTCGGTCTCACCCCCGAGTGGAGCACGCTGTACGGCACGGCCCTCTGGGACGAGATGACCGAAGAGCAGAAGATCGAGCTCACCAAGCACGAGGCCGCCAGCGTGTCCAGCGTCGGACTGTGGTTCGAGATCCTGCTCATGCAGATGCTCCTGCGCGACGTGTACGGCCGCGACAAGCACTCGCGCCACGTCCAGTTCGCGCTCACCGAGGTGGCCGACGAATGCCGCCACTCGGTGATGTTCGCCCGCGCCGGTGAACGCCTCAACATGCCGAGCTACGGCCCGCACCCCGCGATCCACAAGCTCGGACGCATCTGGGGTGGCTTCTTCCGGGGCGCGAACGCGTACGCCAGCGTGATGGCCGCCGAGGAGATCCTCGACATGATGCAGCGCGACTTCATGAAGGACGAGCGCGTGCAGCCCGTCACCCGCACGGTCAGCAAGATCCACGTCCTCGAAGAGGCCCGCCACATCCGCTTCGCCCGCGAAGAGGTCGGCCGCCGCATCGAGGGTGCCGGCTGGGCTCGGCTGCAGTTCGAGCGGCTCAACACCGCGGTGGTCGTGTACTTCGTGATGAAGAGCATGATCCGCAAGGACGTGTATGCGAACGCCGGACTCGACCCGGAGCGGGCCGCCGCCGAGGCCAAGAACAACCAGCACTACAAGGACACCGTTCGCACGTCCGGTTCCAAGTTGATGCAGTTTCTCGATGGCGTCGGCCTCGTCGGCGGCCCGTCCAAGCGCCTCTACAAGAGGGTCCATCTCCTCTGAATCATGTGGGGACATGGTCCAGGTAGGACACACCGGTCGAGGTGATCTCGAGTACGCGGGCGGACGGAATGTCGAAGAACATTCCCGCGACGCGTACTCGGCCCTCGGCCGCCGCCGCACCGACGAGGGGATGGCGTCCGAGGGTTTGCACCTGGACCGCCACGTTCACCATGCCCAGCTGGTCGACCTCGTCGAATCCGAGTTCGGCCGCTGCTCGCGCCACCGGATGACCGCTGAGGAACGCGTTCCGGCTCGGCTGTGCGAACGTCAGCCACTGTTCGACGGCGTCGCGATCGGACCCGTCGGTCTCGGTCGGTGCACTCGCGAGCACGGCCTTCATCGCGCCGCAGCCGGAGTGGCCGCACACGATCACCGAGCTGACCTCGAGTTCGTCGAGCGCGAAGGCCAGTCCTGCCTCGACCGACACGTCCTGTTTCCCGGTCGGGACGAGGTTGCCCACGTTGCGCACCGTGAACAGGTCGCCCGGACCGCTGCTGGTGATCACGTTCGGCACGATGCGTGAATCGGAGCAGGTGAGGAACAACGAGTCGGGGCGCTGTCCGTCCCGCAGTTCGTCGAGGTGCGGGAGCAGCTGAGCCGCGTTCCGCCGGTGGTATTCCGACACTCCCGCGAGGACCGGCCGGAGTGCCGCCGGTGTGGTGGTGGACCCCTCGGTGTCGGTGTGCCGCGGCTGCCAGCTCTTCCACGGGGCGAACCCGCGGGGGCTCACCACACCGATGCCGCGCCGCGGCGGCGACGCGCCCACGGCGTCCATGTCGACGGGACCGAGCGCATCGATCACGACCGTTCCGCCGTTCCGCTCATGGTGACGCTTCCAGTCGTCGATCGCCTCGAACATGGCGTGGTCGAGGAAGTCGACCGCCAGTTCCACGGTGACGTGCGCGCCCTCGGGCACCTTCGCGAGGAGCCCCGTCAACGCCGGCATGGACAGGAAGCTGCACGACCCCTCGACGGTCACGCGCCACCGCCCGGAATCCTCGGAGCCGACAGGTTCGGCCCGCATCTTGGGGTGGATGACCCGCCACAACAGCAGGACCACCGCGAGTGCCAGACCGATGATCACGCCCTCGAGCAGGTTCAGGAAGACCACGCCGGCCACGGTCACGCCGTACACCCACAGGTCGCCGGTGCGCCGGGCCGTCCGCAGATGAGCCATTTTGACGAGCTGGATGCCGATCACGATGAGGAGGCCGGCCAGCGCTGCCATCGGGATCTGCTCGACGAGTCCGGTGAGCAGCGCGGCGAAGACGAGGATCCACACGCCGTGCAGCACGGCGGACGCCCGGGTGCGCGCCCCGGCGGCCACGTTGGTGGAACTGCGCACGATCACACCGGTGACCGGCAGGCCGCCGATGAGACCCGAGAGCATGTTGGCCGAGCCCTGACCGACGAGTTCACGGTTGAACTCCGAACGCGTGCCGCCGTGCATCTTGTCGACGGAGACCGCGGACAGCAGGCTCTCGACGCTCGCGATCAGCGCGACCGTGAGTACGCCGGTGGCCACTGCGAGCCACGGGCCGTCCGGCATCGAAGGTAGTGCCACGGCATCGAACAGGGAGCCGTCCAAAGTGATTCGATCGATGTCGAGTGGGAGGGCAAGGGACAGAACGGTGGCGGCGACGACGGCGACCAGCGGGCCGGGGAGCACCTGCAGCTTGCCGGGGATCTTCTTCCAGAACAGCAGGACGGCGATGACCACCGATCCCACGAGGACGTCGCCGTAGCGGGCGGACGTCAGCTGGCCGGGGAGCTGAGTGATGTTCTCGACGGTCGAGCTGTGCGAGCTGCCACCGAGTAGGACGTGAATCTGCTGGAGGGCGATCGTGATTCCGATACCCGCCAGCATGGCGTGGACCACGACCGGCGCGATGGCCAGGGCCGCACGGGCAATTCTGCTGAGTCCGAAGATGATTTGAAGGAATCCGGCCGCGACGGTGATCGCGCACGTGGCCTTCCAGCCGAATGTGGCGACCAATTCTGCTACCACCACCGTCAATCCGGCGGCAGGACCGCTGACCTGGAGCGGTGAGCCACCGATGGAACCCGCCACCACACCGCCGATGATCGCCGCGATGAGCCCCGCCATGATCGGGGCGTCGGACGCGATCGCGATACCGAGCGACAGCGGCAGTGCGACGAGGAAGACGACGAGCGACGCGGGTAGGTCGTATCGCGCGTTATCTCGCAACCTTTCGCCGAGGGTCGGTCCGGGGGCGGGGGCACCGGATGGGGGTGCTTTCTCGTTCTCGAGGATCGACATGTCGTCACCTTACGGGCGGAGAACGACGAAACGCCCGAAACGGACGTGATCTTGTGGCATGTGTCACTGTGGCAGCACTTTTCGCCCAGTGGAATCGAAAACTATTGGACAACAGTCCATTACATGAAACTTAAAGTACACAAAGTTCACCACATCCGTCCTCTCACCGTGAGACGTGCCGGTCACCGCGGGAAACGGTGACCGGCACGGCGGAGCCGCCCTACACGGATGTGGGTACGACGACCAGCGCCCAGACGAACATGGGAGCCGACAGCACGATCAGACCGCAGTAGGCGAGCATCTTGCGCTGGAAGCGCCCCTTGTCCTCGACCTGTGCGTTGGCGAGCACCATCACGCCGTTCGTCGAGAACGGGCTGACGTCGACCACCGTCGCGGAGAATGCCAGGGCCGCGACGAATCCCACGGCGCCCACCTCTCCCATCGCGAGCATCGGCGCGGCGAGGGGCAACGCGATGCCGAGCGTACCGATCGACGATCCGAAGGCGGAGATGATCGCGACCGCGTAGCAGAGGATCAACGCGGTCAGCAACGGCGATCCGAGCGCCGACGCCGCATCGCCGAGGAAGTCGAGCGTGCCGTTCTGCGTCATGACCGCCATGTAGGTGAGCATCCCGCACACGAGCACCACGGCAGGCCATGCCACGTTGTCGATGACCTTGGGGTGCGACTTGGGCGCCATCAGCAACAGCACCGCACTGATGCAGATCGCGCTGACGCCGACGTCGATTCCGAACGCGACCGACCCGACGACGAGGAACCCGATGCCGGCGAGCGTCGCGAACCGGTACCGGTTCATCTTCACCGGCTTCACGCCTTCGTGGGTCAGCGCCTCCTCGATGACCTCACGATCGGTGAGGGTCGCGGTGTTCCCGCCCGGGCCGTTGCCCGGAGTCACGCCACCGGACGGTCGACGTGAGGAACCGCCGAATCCTCCGCCGTCGGATGTCTCCTCGACGGGACGCGGAGTGCGGCGACCGATCAGGTCCAGGCCGTAGATCAGGAACAGCACGATCGCGATGGCCAGGTTGAGCACGAACGGCAGAGCGAACAGGACCAGGGGATTCGCCCCGACGCCGGTCGAGTCCATCAGTCCGTTGATGAATGCGCCGTAGAGATTGATGGGTGAGAACGCGCAGGCCAGGGCGCCGTGGCTGATGACCATGCCCATCAGGAACGGGTTGATCTTGTTCTTCGCTGCGAGGGGCATCGCGATGGGGGCGAGCATGCCGACCGCGAGGACCGACCCGAGGGCCATCAGCAGTCCGGACAGCAGGAACATCATCCACAGGATCGCCCACCGCCTGCCGCGCACGAGTCGGAGCGAGGCCTCGATGACGAGGTCGATGGTCCCGTTCGTCTTGGCGATGGCGAACAGAAGCGTGATGCCGCCGACGATGATGAACGTGCTGCCGGGGAAGGCGTCGATGATGTCCTCGACCGGGATCCCGGACACCCAGCCGCCGATGACGAACGCACCGGCGAACGCGAGGATGCCCATGTTGATCGGGGTGAGTGTCGCCACTGTGAAGATCGCGATCAGAGCGACGATGGAGATTGCGTAGACCATGGTCGGCCTTTCGGGGTGAGTTCGCAGATCACACTGCGGTGAGGGGCCGAGCTTGGGCCAGAGCGTGTTTCACGGTGTCGACGGCGACGCCGAGGGCCTGCTGATCGATCCCGGTGTCGATGTCGTGCGCGTGCAGGTGCGCGACCAGTTCCTCGGTGGCGAGGTTGCCGTGGGCGCCCGGCGCGAACGGGCAGCCGCCGTACCCGCCGATGGCGCTGTCGAAGTGCGTGATGCCGAGCTGCCGGTGCGCGGCGATCACGGTGCCCAGGGCCTGGCCGTGCGCATTGTGGAGGTGCAGGCTCAGTTCGATGTCGGGGAGGGCGTCGCGTACCGCCCCGGCCGATGCGAGCACCTGCTCGGTGGTGGCCGTTCCGAGCGTGTCGGCCAGCCCGAGCCGGCGCACACCCATTGCGGCCATCGCGCTCGCGACCCGCACCAGCGTGGCGGGGGCGATGATGCCCTCGAACGGACAGACGAACGCGGTCGACACACCTCCGAGGAAACTCCGGTCCGGGTACTTCTGCAATGCCTCGGCAAGTCCGTGCAGCGCCTCGTCCGGGTTCCGGCCCGTGTTCGCCGTGCTGTGCCCGGCACTGGCAGACGTCACGACCTGGATCTCGTCGATGCCGGTCGCGATCGCACGGTGCACTCCGCGCGGGTTGAGTGCCAGAGCGCTGTAGGTGACGGACGGGTCGGTGCGGGGCAGCCGGGCGATGACGTCGTCGGCGTCCGCCATCTGCGGGACGCGTGTGGGCGAGACGAACGATGCCGCTTCGATGTGCTTCACACCGGCGGCGACGAGTGTGTCCGCGACGGCGATCTTGTGGTCGGTGGAGACGACCACATCTTCGTCCTGTAGTCCGTCTCGCAGCACGACATCCGTTATGGTGACTGACATTTCATTCTCCTTCGATTCAGATGACGTTGCGAGAGCGGTAGTCGTCGAGCTGCTCACCCGACAGATTCAGCAATCCGCCGAGGATCTCGTCGGTGTGCTCACCCAGTTCGGGGCCGGCCCAGCGGATCTGCGTGGGTTCGCCGTCGAGCTGCGGGACCACTCCGGGGAAGCGCACCTCTTCGGGTTCCCCGTCGACGGACACCTTCAGGCTCTGCAGCATGCCGCGGGCGTTGTAGTGCTCGTCGTCGGCGATCTGCACGGCGTCGTAGACCTCGCCGACGGGCACACCGGCGGCGCCGAGTTCGGCGACGACGTCGTGGGGGCGACGCACCGATGTCCACGACGAGATGGCCTCGTCGAGTTCGGCTTCACGACGGAATCGCTGATCACCGTCGGCCAGTTCCGGGTCGTCAGCGAGATCGCCACGACCCACGGCCTGCATCAGCCGTCCGAACACGCCACTCGAGTTGCCGGCGATCATGACGGAGCCACCGTCGCACGGATAGACGCCACTGGGCACCACGCCGGGCAGATTGCCCGCGGTCCGTTCCCGGACCATGCCGTACGCGTCGTAGTCGGGAACGAGGGATTCCATCGCCATGAACACCGACTCGTACAGGGCCACGTCCGCGACGCGCGGGGTCGAGTGATCGCCCTGCCTTGCCTTGGCCAGCAACATCATCAGGGCGCCGATCGCGCCGTGCAGTCCGGCGAGCGTGTCGGCGATGGGGGCGGCGGCCCGGACCGATTGACGGTCCGGGTAGCCGGTGACGTGCCGCAATCCGCCGAAGGCTTCGGCGACGCCGCCGAATCCGGTGCGCTCCCGGTACGGGCCGGTCTGTCCGTAGCCGGAGATCCGCACGAGCACGATGTCGGGGTTGGCGGCCGTCAGCTGGTCGGGCCCGATTCCCCAGCGCTCGAGCGTTCCGGGACGGAAGTTCTCGATGACGACATCCGACTTCCGGGCGAGGTCGAGAATGATCGCGCGACCCTCGTCGGTCCGGAGGTCGAGTGTGACGGACCGCTTGTTGCGCGCGATGGTGCGGAACATCATCGACGTCGCGCCGCGGCGGCGACGCCAGCCCCGCAGTTCGTCGCCGACGCCCGGCCGCTCGATCTTGACGACCTCGGCGCCGAAGTCGGCGAAGATGCGGCTCGCCATGGGGGCTGCGATGAAGTTGCCGAGTTCCAGCACACGGATGCCGTGCAGTGGGCCGTTCTCTGGGACCTGCATGTGAGAGTTCTCCCTCGTCGATCTGTACCGGATGACGACTGGGGTCCTACCTGCTAATTCTCATTATTTGGCAGTTAGATTCCCGTTTGATAAGAATGACGGTAGTGGTAGCAGTCACAATTGGCAATGCCCGGAGTCCGCGCCACAGGACAATGGACGACGGGACGCTGCGGAATGCAGCAGGAATCGGCTGCTCGACAGGAGGAGAACACGGTGAGAGAACCACACGTCGTTGCGATCAATGGACGTTCGCCGCGCGCGGAGGAGACCACATGGGTCGCGCCGACGGCCGCGGTGATCGGCGCCGCAACGCTCGGCGCCGAGACCAGCGTCTGGTACGGCGCAGTGCTGCGTGCCGATTGCGATTCCATCACCCTCGGCGAGGGAAGCAACATCCAGGACGGAGTGGCCGTTCACGTCGATCCGGGTTTCCCCGTCGTCGTCGGCCGGGACGTCAGCGTGGGGCACAACGCCGTCCTGCACGGCTGCACCGTGGGGGACGGCGCCCTCGTGGGCATGGGAGCCACCGTCCTCAACGGAGCGGTGATCGGCGAACAGTCGCTGGTCGCCGCGGGCGCGCTGGTCCTCGAGGGCACGCGAGTTCCGCCGCGCTCACTCGTCGCCGGCGTGCCCGCGAAGGTACGTCGCGAACTGACCGACGACGAGGTGGCCCACAACGCCGCCAACGCCGCGGTCTACCGTCAACTGGCGCAGCAACATCGGTCGGCGGACGTCACCACGTTCGACATCGCCTGAGCGAGTCAGTCGCCCGGAACGGATTTCTCGATCTGCCGCGCAGCAGCGACGACTGCGCGGCCCATCGACGCACCCAGGTTCTCCCCCATCCGCCCCTCGGGGCCCGACACGCACACGGCAGCCACGATCTCGCCGTGCCTGCGAACCGGCGCACTGATGGACGCGGATCCCGGCGTTCGTTCCGAAACCGACACCCACCAACCGGATTTCACAGCTTCGGGGTCGGCCTCCCAGTCGCCGGACAGCACGTGTCCGCTCGACCCCTGCGGTAGCGGTACCAACGTTCCGACGGGCAACGCCACCCGCAGTTCGTGCTGGGAATCGACGCTCGCGGCGCAGAGACGGGATTCACCCCGGCGAACCCACAACTGCGCGGATTCCCCTGTCGCCTCGCTCAATTCCCGCAGCGCCGGAATCGCCAGGTCGCTCAATGCCGTGGTGACGAATCGCTGCCCCAGGTAGAAGCGGCCTTCCTGATCCTTGCGAAGGAGGCCGTGCTTGACCATGTCGGTCGCCAGCCGGTACGTGGTCGACAGGGACAGGTCGAGTTCACGGGCGAGGTCGCTCGCGCCCATCGGGCTCGACTCGACGACGTCGAGGATCGCCACCGCGCGGGCGAGCACTCCGACGCCGATCTCACTCCGCGCAACCATCGCAGTCCATTTCTATTGCCCCATTGAAGTATTCAGATTGTATAGGAAAGCGGCGCGCGACCGTCCGCATCCCGTCGATGCGGCTAGTTGCCCGGGTGCCGGTTGACGACGGGAACGGGGGCCGGTTACCTCTGTGTCAGGCATTCGCCACTCCCCCGGCGCGCAGTCGCACTGATCTCCCGGGCATCCGAAAACCGTTGCAAGGAAAGGCACCATCATGACGATCGAGCAGACTCT
>NZ_LTCZ01000003.1:0-81360 GCF_001583455.1 Rhodococcus sp. LB1
AGCCGTCGGCGCCGACGGCTGGGTGAACGCCCTGGACGACGGCGTTCAGACCGTGGTCGGGGAGGGCGGCCACGAGCTGACCGCCGCCCAGGCACAGCAATTGGCTCTGGCGCGGCTGGTCCTCGCGAACCCGGCGGTCGCGATCCTGGACGAGGCGACGGCCGAAGCGGGCAGCGCGGGTGCGCGGGAACTCGAGGCGTCGGCCGAGGCGGCGACCCGTGGTCGCACGACGCTGGTGGTGGCCCACCGGTTGACACAGGCGGCCGCCGCCGATCGGGTCGTCGTCCTCGAACACGGCCGGATCGTCGAGCAGGGTCCGCACGCGGATCTCGTCACGGCCGGCGGACGCTACGCCGAACTCTGGTCGGCGTGGGAGGGTCGGTAGGGCGTTCCGCCCCGTGCGCCTTTGTGGTAGCCCCCGCTACCAGAAAGGCGCACGGGCGTCAGCTGAGGTAGCCGCCGCCGTGGGGAAAGAATTCGGTTCCGGCGAGTTCGGTGCCGTCGTCGAGTCGGACGCGCTGGATCTTGAGACCCTTGTTCCGACCCGTGCGAGCGTCGGGTCCGGCGACGATGACCATTCCGTCGCCTTCGTGGATGAAGACACGCCCGGGCGTTCCACCGTAATTTCCTTCGGACACGGCGGCCTTCAGAACCCGGACACGCTGTCCCTTGTAATGGGTGAAGGCGTTCGGGTACGGGTCGGACTGCGCGCGGACGAGCCGTTCGATCGCGTCGGCGGGCCACGTCCAGTCGATGAGGCTGTCCTCGGGGGCGCGCTTGTGGAAGAACGTGGCCTGCGAGCGGTCCTGCGGTATCCAGTCCGTGCGACCGGACGCGATCAGCTCGAGTGCGTCGAGGGTGATCGGGCCGATCATGTCGACGGTGCGGTGGAACAGATCGGTGACGGTGTCCGTCGGCCCGACAGGCGTCGACCTCTGCAAAACGATGTCGCCGGCGTCGAGTTCCTCGTCCATCAGGTGCGCGGTGAGGCCTACTTCTTCCTCACCGTTGATGAGCGCCCAGATGAGCGGGGAGAATCCTGTGTACTTGGGCAGGAGCGAGTCGTGAATGTTGAGGGTGCCGTAGCGGGGAGAGTCGAAGACGTCCCGTGGCAGCCAGGTGCGCCAGTTGTTGGCGACGACGATGTCGGGGTCGGCCTGCTTCAGTGCGGCCTTGAAGTTTTCGTCCGGCTTGGTGGCGATGTGCACGGGCACCCCGTGCTCGGTGGCCAGGTCGGCGACGGAGTCCGCCCACATCTGTTCGTAGACGTGGTCGCTCTTGGGGTGGGTGATCGCGAGGACGACCTCATGGTCGGACTGGAGCAGGGCCTGCAGGGTACGGTGACCCCAGGTTTGATATCCGAGTGTGGCGACTCTCAACGCGGTCCTCCTGGACGAGCTTGTCGGTCAGCGCCGCATGCGAGCGGCAGCGAAGCCAGCTTAGGCTATCCAATCTAATTCGGTGAGACCGCCCATGGAAGGAAGGCAACATGACGATCGCCACGATCAACGGGATCCCCCTGAATTACCAGGTCAAGGGATCCGGCGATTTAGTGGTGCTCATCATGGGAACCGGAAGCCCGGGACGGGTGTGGGATCTGCATCAGACCCCTGCGCTCATCGACGCCGGTTACCGCGTCTGCACGTTCGACAACCGTGGCATCGCGCCCTCCGGTGAGAGCCTCGGCGGGATCACCATGGACGATCTCGTCGCCGACACCGCGGGACTGATCGAGCACCTCGGCGGCGGACCGGCGCGCGTCGTCGGCACCTCGATGGGTGCCCGCGTCGCACAGGAACTGGCCCTGACCCGGCCCGACCTCGTGCACAAGGCGGCGTTCCTCGCCGGTCACGCCCGCATGGACTACTTCCAGCAGACCCTCACCGAAGGCGAGCGCGCCCTGCACGACAGTGGTGTCGAACTCCCGGCCAAGTACCGGGCCGCGGTGACTGCCGTGATGAATCTGTCGCCCGCCTCGCTCGTCGACCCGCACACGGCCCGCGACTGGCTCGACCTGTTCGAGTTCAGCGGCGGCCGGACGTCGGACGGCGTGCGCGCGCAGATGGAGATGGACCGCAGTTTCGACCGCAGGCAGGCCTACCGGGCGATCACGACGCCATGCCTGTCCATCGGTTTCGCCGACGACAGGATGATTCCGCCGTATCTGTCGCGTGAGGTGGCCGAGGCCATCCCGTCGGCGCGGTACTACGAGATCCCCGACGTGGGGCACTACGGCTACCTCGAACAGCCCGAAGTGGTGAACAAGGTGCTGCTCGAGTTCCTCGCCAACTGACAGTCTCGCGCGGCTGGAGGCGATCACGGTGACGGCGAGATTCTGATGGCGTTGGGTATTCCGCGCCTCGGGGTGGGCATCGTCCGGTACGACATCGTGAACGGGGCCTTGTGGTGGGATGAAAAGGCCGCCGCCATCTTCGGGGACGACGGTTCCCGGCCACCGCTCGAGTTGTGGCGGGAGCGGGTCCATTCCGAAGACATCGGCGCGGTGCGTCGCATGTTCGGTGACACCGCCGGATCCGTCGGCGCGGAGTGTGTGTTCCGCATCGTGCTGACAGATCGGTCGACCCGGTACATCCTCACCCGCAGCATCGACGTCACCACCGATGCGTCCGGCGCCCCCGTCGAGCTGACGGGAGTGGTCATCGAACTCGGGCACGTGGCCGGCCGGGACGCGCAGCTCGCGTCGTTGCTCGATCGGGTGGGCCTGGGGTTCATGGCGCTCGACGAGGACCTTCGGATCATCTACGTCAACTCCGGCTGCCTGCGGCACGTGCGGCGGTCGCGGGACGAACTGCTCGGCCGTGTCGTCACCGAGGTTCTTCCCGAAACGCGCGGCAGCTACTTCGACGCACTGTGCCGCAAGGTTCTCGCCACCGGCCGGGAGCAGCAGACGCGGGTGGACTCGCTGTATTCGCCCGGGATGACGATCGAGGTGACCGCGGCAGCCGATTCCGGTGCACTGGTCGTGCATTTCCGGAACGTCACCGCGGAAGTCACCGCCCAGCAGCAGGCGGAGGAGGCGCACGCTCTCCTTCTGCACGCGGCCACGCACGACAGTCTCACCGGACTGCTCAATCGCGCCGCCATCACCGAGCACCTGCAGCGCTTGTTCGAGCCCGGTGCGGGGCCTGCGGTCGCATTGTTCCTCGACGTCGACGGCTTCAAGGACGTCAACGACACCCGGGGTCATCGCGTCGGTGATCGCATCCTGCAGGGGGTGTCCGAGCATCTGCGCCACACGATGCGCGCTCCGTCCGCGGTCGGCAGGCTCGGCGGCGACGAGTTCGTCGCCATCCTTCCCGACATCGACGAACTCGACGTCGACGACGTGGTCACCCGGATGCTCGCGTCGATCACGACGCCGATCGACGTCGGCGACGAACTCCTCGCCGTGACGATCAGCGTGGGGATGGCGCGCAGCACGTCGGCTCGCACGGTCGACGAACTGCTACATCATGCGGACACCGCCCTCTACGCAGCCAAGCGTCGCGGTGGGAACACCGCGGTCTGGCACCAGTAGGTTGCTGGGCGGCTGCCCCTGGGTGTCGACGCCGCCGCTCGTGTGCCAACGCCGCGAACGAGCGGTATGTTTACACGGTCGAACTCGACGCCGGGACCGCTTCGGTGCGGTAAAAGCTGGCGGCGGTGCGGGCGACACGCGGTCGTGGTGATTGAACACGAATTACCGCTGTGATAACCCGCGCCTGTGAACTTGCCGGCAACCGGGTTGTTGCTAGTGGGTAGCCTAACCTAAACTCCTTCGGGTGCCCGTCGTTGGACGGGCGCTCTCGACGGACGATCGGATCACCCATGTCTCCGGACCACTCGGCGGCTGCTCGCTCACAGCGCACTTCGGCTGAGGGCACTTCTCACTCGGCTCGCGTCAGTTCGACGTCTGTCGCATTCCCGGTGACGGCCGCGCAGTCCGAGGTGTGGGTCGGGCAGCAGTTGAACCCGGGCAGCCCGGTCTACAACCTCTCGCTCGTCGTCGAGGTCGCGGGCCGGATCGACCTGGACCGTGCTGCCGCGGCCATCCGGAAGACCGCCGAACGGGCCGAAGCCCTGCACGTGCGTTTCGAGCGAGGCGACGACAACGAACTGCTGCAGGTGCCGACAGCTCCCGACGCGTGGACTCTCGCCGTCGTGGACCTGCGCGGCGAAGTGGATCCCGACGCGAGTGCGCGCGCATGGATGGATCGCGACATGGAGACCGTGGTCGACATCGACTGCGGCGAAACGTTGTTCCGGCACGCTCTGCTGCGCACCGGGGACGAGTCGGTGATCTGGTATCAGCGCTACCACCACAGCCTCATCGACGGATACGGCATCACCCTCCTCGTGGCCGACGTCGTCGATCGATACGAGCACCCGGAACTCGAGACGTCCACGGCGCCGTGGCCCCTCGACACTCTCGTGACGTCCGACCGCGACTACCGTGCGTCGGCGCGCTTCGAGTCCGACCGCGACTTCTGGATCCAGCAGGTGATCGACGCCCCGGAGCCGCCTCGGCTGCTCCCGCAGATCGTCGAGCACTCCGGGTCGCCGATCTCCGCCCTCGTCGAGATCGACGGGGACGACGCCGACGCGATCTACACCTTCGCCTCCGACGCCGGGATCAGGCGCACCCGGCTGCCGCTCGCCGCGGTCGTGGCGTACATCCACCGGTTCACCGGCCGCCGCGACCTCACCGTGTCGCTGCCGATGACGGCGCGGGTCGGACGCGAGCTTCGCCGCATCCCGGGTATGTGCTCGACGATCCTGCCGCTCCGGGTGCAGGTGGATCCCGCGATGACCGTGGGCGAGCTCGCCACCCGCATCGACACGACGCTGATCTCGGTGCTGCGGCACGGGCGCTATCGCGGCGAGGACCTCGCCCGCGATCTGCGGTCGATCGATCCGGACCGTCAGATCTTCGGTCCCGGAATCAATTCCATGATGTTCGAGCACTCGCTGACGTTCGGCGGTTTCCCGGCGTGGGTGCGGGGTTCGGCCACCGGACCGGTCCGCGACCTCGATTTCTCCATCCGCGGTGGGCAGGATTCGGAGCCCATCCAGATCGACCTCCGGGCACCGGCCGGTCTCGGCGCCGAGCTCGAGGAGCATCGCCGCAGGCTCGAGCACTTCGTCGGGCAGTTCGTCGCCGACCCGTCGCAGCCCATCGCGTCGCTCGATCCGATGACCGAGGCCGAGCGCAGGCAGTTGCTGGTGGAGTTCAACGACACGGCGTCCCCGCAGGAATCGGTGACTGTTCCCGACCTGTTCCATGCTCAGGTGTCGCGGACACCGGATGCCGAGGCCCTGATCGCCGGCGACATCCGGCTCACCTACCGGGAACTCGGGGAACGCGTGGCGCAGCTGTCCCACCACCTGCGCGCCCGCGGTGTCGAGGCGGAAACAGTGGTGGCGGTGGGTCTTCCGAGGTCGGCAGAGATGGTGATCGGACTGCTCGCCGTCATGTGTTCGGGTGGGGCGTTCGTGCCCCTCGACCCGTCGTGGCCGGAGGACCGCCGGACCTCGGTCCTCGCGGACGCCGGGGCGGCGCTCGTTCTCACCGGACCCGGCGGAGTCACCGACGCGGGGGAGCGGGCCGTGCCGGTCGACCTCGCGGCGTGGGCGTACGCCGAGCAGTCCGCCGAACCGCCCGCGGTGACCGTGCAGGGTTCGCGGCTGGCGTATGTCATCTTCACGTCGGGTTCGACGGGCAGGCCCAAGGGCGCCATGATCCGTCACGAGGCCGTCTGCGCACGGCTGCTGTGGCAGCGCGACGAGATCCTGGGCTTCGGGGCCGACGACGCGTCGCTGTTCAAGGCGCCGCTGTCGTTCGACATCTCCGTGAACGAGATTCTGCTGCCCCTGGTGGCGGGTGGCCGGCTGGTGGTGGCCGAGCCCGGCGGGGAGCGCGACCCGCAGTATCTCCTGGACCTGATCGCCCGCGAGTCGGTGACGTTCGTCTACCTCGTGTCGTCGATGCTGGACGTGCTGCTCGACCTGTCGCGGGGCACGGATCGGCTGGCGGCGCTGAAGCACGTGTGGTGCGGCGGTGAGGTTCTCACACCGGGTCTGTTCGAGAGGTTCCGATCGCAGCTCGCCATCACGCTGTACCACGGCTACGGTCCGGCGGAGGCGACGATCGGTGTGTCGCACGTGATCTACCGGGAGGACGCCGCGCGGATCGCCACGTCGATCGGGCGCCCGAACCCCAACACCCAGCTGTACGTGCTGGACGAACACCTGAACCCGGTGCCGCTCGGCACCGGCGGCGAGCTGTACGCGTGCGGATTCCTCCTCGGCCGCGGTTACGTGGACGCTCCGGGGCTGACGGCGTCCCGCTTCGTCGCCAACCCGTTCGCGAACGACGGCTCCCGGTTGTATCGGACCGGTGACCTCGCGCGGTGGGCGACGGACGGTTCTCTCGACTTCCTCGGCCGCGCCGACAATCAGGTGAAGATCCGGGGCATGCGACTCGAGCTCGAGGACGTCGAGGCGGGCATCGTGTCGCATCCCGCCGTCCGGCACAGTGCCGTCGTCGTGCGGGAGACGCCCTCGGGGGCAAAGTTTCTCGCGGCCTACGTCGTGGCGAAGCAGGATTCGGTACCGGACGTCGCCGAGCTGCGGGTCTGGGCGTCGTCGAAGCTGCCGGAGTACATGGTGCCGTCGGCGTTCGTCGTCCTCGATCGGTTCCCGCTCACCCCCAACGGAAAACTGGACCGGCGGGCGCTGCCCGAGCCGGATCTCGGCGCGGCCGGCGAGAACGTCGCGCCCCGCACCGCCGCCGAGGAAACCCTATGTGGGCTGATGGCAGGTGTCCTCGGGGTGGAATCGGTGGGCGTCACCGACGACTTCTTCGCGTTGGGCGGCGACAGCATCGTCGCGATCCAGCTGGTCAACCATGCTCGGCAGGAAGGTCTTTCGATCAGCCCGCGGGAGATCTTCCAGCTCCGCACCGCCGAGGCGCTCGCCCGGGTCCAGGACGGCCGGACCGCGGCAGCCGTGGACTCCGACGACGTTGCCGTCGGTGACGTCCGCAGCACCCCGATCGTCGCCCGCACCGCGGAGCGGGGTGGCGGGATCGCCGCGTTCCACCAGTCGGTGCTCGTGCAGACTCCCGCCGCCCTCGACGAGCACGCCGCGACGGCGGCCCTGGCCGCGGTGCTCGAGCGGCACGACGCCCTGCGCGCGACGCTCGTCCGTGGTAACGGAAGCGGCCTCCGCCGCGGGGGCGACCGCTGGACGCTGTCCGTGCCGGCACCGTCCCCGGCGGCGGTCGACGGAATCCTGCGCGTGGTCGAATTCGACGGCAGCGCCGAGCAACTCGACATCGAGACGCGGGCGGCGGTCGGAAGGCTCGACCCGGATGCGGGCGTGATGGTGCAGGCCGTCCTCTTCGCCGCGGCCGACGGTCCCGGCCGGTTACTGCTGATCGGACACCACCTGGTGGTCGACGGGGTGTCCTGGCGCATCATCCTCGAAGACCTCGCCCGCGCGGGCACAGCCGTGGCGGCGGGGGGCGTTCCCGAACTCGCTCCGGTCGGAACGTCGCTGCGCCGCTGGTCCGAGCTGCTCGACGAGCAGACGCGGTCGGGTGCCTTCGACCACGAACTGTCCTTCTGGGCGGACGCGGCGACCACGGAAGACCCGCTCCTCGGGTCGCGTGCGCTCGATCCCGCCCTCGACCTCGCCGGCGACGCCGAAACCCTCACAGTGACATTGCCTCCGGAGGTCACCCGGCCACTGCTCTCCACCGTGCCCGCAGCGTTCCACGGACATGTCAACGACGCGCTCCTCACCGGTGTCGCGGTGGCGCTGCAGAGGTGGCGAGACGGAGCGCCGGGCCCCGTGCTCCTCGATCTCGAGGGGCACGGACGCGAGGAAGACCTCGTGCGCCGCAGCGACGGACCCGCCCTCGACCTCTCCCGGACCGTCGGCTGGTTCACCACCGTCTATCCGGTGGTGCTCGACCCCGGCGCAGCGGCGGACGAGGCGGGAATCGCCGACGCGCTGAAGGCGGTGAAGGACCAGCTGCGCCGCATCCCGGGTTCCGGGTTCGGCTACGGCGCGTTGCGCTACCTCGGTGTCCCGAAGCCGGAACTCGCGCTCGCGCCGACCCCGCAGGTGCTGTTCAACTACCTCGGACGGGTGACGTCCGCGGAGGGCGTCGACTGGCTGCCCCGCGCCATGGGCGGCGCGGGCGACCCGCGGATGCCGCTCGGACACGCCCTGGCGTTCGACGTGATCGCCGAGGACGGCGCGGACGGCCCCGTCCTGCGCACGACGCTGACGTGGGCGCCCGGTGTGCTCACCCGTGACGCCGTCGTGACGCTCGCCGACGAGTGGACCGCGGTGCTGCGGGTGCTGGCCGGAATCGGCCGTCTCGGCGGTCACACGCCGTCGGACTTCCCACTGGTGTCGCTGACACAGCCGGACGTGGACGCTCTGGCGGGGGCGGCCGACGTGCTTCCGTTGACACCGCTGCAGGAAGGCATCTACTTCCAGTCGGCATTCGAGGACACCGGCACGGACCCGTACGTGGTGCAGCAGGTGATCGAACTGACCGGGCCCGTCGACGCGGCGGCGTTGCACCGCGGGCTGCAGGCGGTCGTCGACCGGCACGCTGCCCTCCGCGTCGGAGTGCGGGCGGTATCGGACGGCCGGGTCGTGCAGGTGGTCGGCGAAAACGTCCAGGTGCCGATGGAGGTGCTCGATCTCACCGGTGTCGCGGATCCGGAGCAGCGCGTGGAACAGGTGCTGGCGGCAGATCGGGCCCGGGGCTTCGATTTCGAGCATGGCCCCCTGCTGCGCTACACGCTCGCGCGGGTGAAACACCAAAAGTTTCTTCTGCTGCAGTCGATTCACCACATCGTCGCCGACGGGTGGTCGGTGCCGGTGATGTTGCGGGAATTGATGGCCCTCTACAACGTCGAGGGGAAGCCGCTGGCGCTGCCGACGCCCACGCCGTACCGGAGCTACCTCGAATGGCTGGGGGCGCGCGATCGTCAGGCGTCGCTCGCCGTGTGGCGGGAGGCGCTCGCCGACGCCCCCGAGCCGGTGGAACTTCCGAAGCCCTCGTCGACGGGGGAGTCCGGGATCCGCAGTGTCCGGGTGACACTGCCGTCGGACGCCACCGTCGCGCTGTCCGCTGTGGGCCGGGCCCGCGGATTGACGCTCAGCACGCTCGTGCACGGCACGTGGGGTCTGGTCCTCGGCCGCCTCACCGGCCGGGAGGACGTGGTGTTCGGTTCGACGGTGTCGGGCCGCGGCGGCGACCTGCCCGGAATCGAGACCATGGTGGGCCTGTTCATCAACACCGTGCCCACCCGGCTTCGGTACCGGCCGACCGACACGGTGGCCGAGACCCTCGCCCGGTGGCAGCACGAGCAGTCGACGCTGCTCGACCACCAGTACCTGGGCCTGCCCGAGTTGCGCCGGGAAGCGGGACTGCAGAACCTGTTCGAGACGCTCGTCGTGTTCGAGAATTATCCGCTCGGCGACGGCGCGGTGGCGGATCCCACCGGTGCGGTGCAGTTGACCGGCATCAGGTTCGACGAGCACCCGCCGTACCCGATGACGCTGATCGTCGTGCCCGGTGACGCGCTGACACTCGAGCTGAAGTACGACGCCACCCGCATCGATGCGGCGACCGCGACCCGGTTCGCGGAGTCGACGGTGGCGTATCTCGCGGAGCTGACCCGGGACGTCGACCAGAACGTGTCTTCCGTCGCGCTGGCGTCGCGTGAGCCGATCGACGCGGCACTGCGCGACGTCGAGGTGGAGTTCCCCGAGACGACGGTGACGGCGCTGCTCGAGGAGCAGGCCGCGCGGACACCCGACGCGGTGGCCGTCGTGTTCGAGGACGAACACCTCACCTACGCCGAACTGCATGCGCGCGCGAACCGCGTCGCGCGGCTGCTCGTCGACCGCGGGGTGGCACCCGAGTCGAAGGTGGCGGTGGCACTGCCCCGATCGCTGGACCTGATGGTGGCGCTCCTCGCGGTCGGGAAGGCGGGCGGCGCTTACGTTCCGCTCGACACCGGTTACCCCGCCGACCGGCTGGCGTTCATGCTGGAGGACGCGGAACCGGTATGCGTCCTCACCGACGGCACCGTGCCGTTCTCCGGGTCCGGTGTTCCGCAGGTCCGGGTGCCGGATGCCGACCGGTACTCGCCCGAGCCGCTGACCGGTGTCGCGCTCGTGCCGCAACACCCCGCCTACGTGATCTACACGTCGGGCTCGACGGGACGGCCCAAGGGGGTCGTCGTGCCGCACGCCGGCATCGTCAACCGTCTGCTGTGGGTTCAGCGCTTCCGGCCGATCACCCCTACGGACAACGTGTTCCAGAAGACCCCGTCCAGCTTCGACGTGTCGGTGCTGGAGTTCTTCGGACCGCTCCTCGCCGGGGCGACCCTCGTGCTGGCGCGGCCGGACGGTCACAAGGACCCGGCGTACCTCGCCGACGTCATCGTCCGGCAGTCGATCACCCGCGTGCATTTCGTGCCCTCGATGCTCGAGGTGTTCCTCGCCGAGCCCGCCGCGGCCCGGTGCACCGGGCTGCGAATCATCTCCTGCAGTGGTGAGGCTCTTCCCGTGGCATCCGCCCGGCGCGTCGCCGAACTCCTGCCGGGAGTGGAACTCGACAACCTCTACGGTCCGACCGAGGCGTCGGTCGACGTCAGCTACGCCGCGTCCGTTCAGGGAATCGACGCGTCCGCACCCTCCGTGCCGATCGGCCTGCCGACGTCCAACACCGGTCTCTACGTGCTCGATCGGTACCTGCAGCCGGTGCCCGCGGGCGCGGCCGGTGAGCTGTATCTGTCGGGACCACAGCTGGCCCGCGGCTATCTGGGCAGGCCCGGGTTGAGCGCCGAGCGCTTCGTCGCCGATCCGTTCTCCCACACCGGGTCACGCATGTACCGCACCGGTGACGTCGCCCGGGTCAACGCCGAGGGTGCGGTCGAGTATCTCGGCCGGGTCGACGATCAGGTGAAGTTGCGCGGTTTCCGCATCGAATTGGGCGAGATCGAAGCCCAGATGGCCGCCTGCCCCGGAGTGCGGCAGGCTGCGGCCGTCGTGCGCTCGGACCGGCCAGGACAGCAACAGCTGGTCGGGTACGTCGTCGGGGACGCCGACGCCGACGACGTCCGTGCGCGCCTGGCTGCGGCCCTGCCGGAGTTCATGGTGCCCGTCGCGCTCGTGCATGTGCCCGAGTTCCCCGTCGGCCCCAGCGGGAAGCTGGACCGCGCAGCGCTTCCCGCACCGGACTTCTCCGCGCACACGAGTTCGGGCCAGGCGACGTCCGCGCCGGTCGAGGAGAGCGGACCGGCGGGGGTGCTGGCCGCCCACTACGCCGAGATTCTCGGTCTCGGGACCGTCGGGGTGAACGACGACTTCTTCGCGCTCGGTGGCGACAGCATCCTCGCCATCCGCCTGGTCAATCTCGCACGCAGGGAGGGAATCACCGTCACCCCGCGGCAGATCTTCGAACAGCGGACGCCGGCCGCGCTCGCGCGGCTGGTCGCGGCCACCGTCGTCGCGCCGGCCCCGCGCGTGGAGGAGTCGGGCACCGGCGTCCTGCCGCCCCTGCCCGTGGTCCATCGGCTGTCCGAATGGAGTGGCGGAAAGAACCGCTTCAACCAGGCCGTTCTGCTCCACACACCGGCGGGCACCAGCGCCACCGTCCTGACGGCCGCCCTGCACTCGGTGATCGGTCACCACGACGGCCTGCGGCAGAAGCTCACCCGGCACGCGCCGGGTGTGTGGTCGCTCGAGATCACCGAATCCGCAGACCTGGAATTGCGTCGTGTCGACGTCACCGGGCTCGACGCCGCCGCGCTGCGCGACACCGTGGCAGCAGAATCCGACGCCGCCACCGATCGGCTCGACCCCGACGACGGCACCATGCTGTCGGCGGTGTGGTTCGACGCCGGCCCGCAGGAGCTGGGCAGGCTCCTCCTCGTCGCACACCATCTGGTGATCGACGGGGTGTCGTGGCGGACGCTGATCGAGGACCTCGCCATGGCGTGGGTGGCGGCCGACAGCGGCCAGGACGCCGCGCTCGACGCGGTGCCCACGTCGCTGCGCGGATTCGCCCGCATCGTCACCGAGCAGGCGCAGGACCCCGCCCGGCTCGCCGAACTCGACCACTGGTTGCGCGTCACCGAACCCGGTGCCGACCTGGTGGCCGACACCGACGGGCACGCGGTCGTGAGCAGCGGCGCACGGCGGACGGTCCTCCTGGACCCGCAACTCACGACGGCGCTGCTGACCACCGTTCCCGCCGTGGTCGGCGCCGACGTCACCGACGTGCTGCTCGCGGCGCTACGACTGTCGGCCGACCGGTGGTTCGCCGGCCGTGGACGCGAGAACGACCTGCTGGTGGACCTCGAGCGGCACGGCCGCGAAGAACTCGCCGAGGGTGTGGATCTCTCCCGGACCGTCGGCTGGATCACCAACGTCACCCCCGTCCGGCTGCGCAGCCGGACGGGCGCACTCGAGACGCTCGGGGACGTCAAGGAGCAGCTGCGCGGCGCCCCCGACGGCGGCATCGGCTACGGCATGCTGCGGTACGTCAACGCGCGCACCGCGGGTCTTCTGGCGGCACGGGCGGAATCGCAGGTGCTGTTCAACTACCTGGGCCGCATGCCGCACGCGGTGCCCGGACCCTGGACGCCCGCGGTCGAATCCGACTCTCTGGCCACCGATCCCGATGCCGATCTCGGTGGCCCGTACCGGCTGGTGATCAACGTCCTGTGCGAGGAGTCCGAGCGGGGCACCGAACTGCAGGCCGTCTTCGCCTGGTCGGACGCCGACCTGAGCGAGGCCGACGTCGTCGCGTTGAGCGACGGCTGGGTGTCCGCGCTTCGTGAACTGGCGGACGCCGCAGGAGAGCACGACGGACCGGCGATGCTCACCCCGTCCGACCTTCCCCTCGTGACGCTGACGCAGGAGGAGATCGACCGTATCGTCGAGGCGAGCCCGAGTGGGGTCGACACGGTGCTGCCGCTGTCGCCGCTGCAGGAGGGCCTCTACTTCCAGTCCGGGTTCGACTCCGGCGCCGACATCTACACGGCACAGTTCTCACTCGACTTCGCGCACCGTCTCGACACCGACAGGCTCGCCGCCGCGCTGCGCACACTGCAGCGACGCAACCCGACGCTGCGAGCAGGATTCGTCAGCGCAGGGCTGCCTGCGCCGGTGCAGTTCTTCGGCGCCGGCCTGGACGTGCCCATCGCCGAGTTCGACCTCCGGGAACTCGACGAGCCCGAACGCGCGTCCTACGCCGAACAGCTGACCGCGCAGGACCGGCTGACACCGTTCGACCTCACCTCCCCGCCGCTGTGGCGGGCAATGGTGCTGCGGCTCGGCGACTCCCACGACCGACTGGTGATCAACCGGCAGTTCCTGCTGTGGGATGGATGGTCCAACGGCCTCGTCGTCAGCCAGCTGCTCGCGCTCTACGAATCGGGTGGCGACGACTCCGGGTTCGCCGCCCCGGAAGGATCTTTCGAGGACTACCTGCAGTGGCTGGCCACCCGGGACTCCGATGCCGCGCAGTCGGCGTGGACCGGCGCGCTCGGCGGGCTCGACGAACCGACGTTGCTGGCCGCGACGGTCGCGGGGGCGCCACAGCCACCGCAGCGCCGGGACGCCGTGCTGTCCGAGGAACTGAGCGAACGGCTCCGTGCCGGTGCCCGCGGCGCCGGTGTCACGTTCAACGCGGTGCTCAACGCCGCGCTGGCCGTCGTACTCGGAATCGAGACCGGGCGCCGGGACCTGGTGTTCGGCACCACCGTGGCCGGCCGCCCACCGGAGGTCCCGGGCATCGACGCGGTGGCGGGAATGTTCCTCAACACCGTCCCCGTCCGGACGACGCTGCGCGCCGACGAGACCGTCACCGACCTGCTCCGGCGAATCCAGTCGGAGCGGCTGGCGCTGACCCCGTACGACTACCTCGGGCTCGCCTCCATCCAGCGGGTGTCCGAGCACCGGCAGCTGTTCGACGTGCTGTACGTGCTGCAGAATTTCGTCGACGAGAAGCAGGTGTCGGCACTCAATGCGGCGCACGACATCAGCGGCGGCGACAGCATCGATCACACCCACTACCCGGTCACGGTCGTCGTGACGCCGGGCGCGAGCGTGAAGGTGAAATTCGAGTTCCACCCCGAGAAGATCTCGGAGTCGCGGGTCGAACGCATGCTGTCGCGGTACCTGACCGTACTCGAGGAGTGGTCCACCGACCTGTCGGGTGTTGTCGGCGGAATCGCCGGTGCCGCAACGCCTGTGCCGTTCGAACGGAAAGTCCTGCCCGACAGAACCATCGCCGATCTGTTCGCCGACGCGGCCCGACTCCGACCGGACGAGACGGCCCTGGTGTTCGGGCACCGCACCGTGAGTTACGCCGCACTCGACGCCGACGTGAACCGGATGGCCCGGCTCCTGCTCGGCCACGGCGCGGGCCCGGAGCGGATCGTCGCACTCGCGCTGCCGCGGTCGGTGGAGATGGTGGTCGCGCTGTTCGCCGTGCTGCGCACCGGATCCGCGTATCTGCCGCTCGAACTGGACCACCCCGCCGAGCGCCTCGTCGCGATGCTCGACGACGCGCGTCCGGCGGTCCTGGTCACCATGTCGGACGTCGCCGGAACGCTCGCCGCTGCGACGATCGACACGCTGGCCGTCGACACCCTGGACGTCGGCGCGGTCGCGTCCGGACCGTTGTCGGAGGCCGAACTCGGCGGATTCGCGCCCGGAACCCCCGGGCGTCTGGACCATCCGGCGTACGTCATCTACACGTCCGGGTCCACGGGCAAGCCGAAGGGCGTCGTCACCCCGTATCGCGGCCTGACCAACATGCAGTTCAACCATCGTGAGGCGATCTTCGAACCCGTCGTGACCGCTGCGGGCGGTCGGCGACTGCGCATCGCGCACACCGTCTCGTTCGCGTTCGACATGTCGTGGGAGGAACTGCTGTGGCTCGTCGAAGGCCACGAGGTCCACATCTGCGACGAGAATCTTCGGCGTGACGCCGAGGCGCTCGTGGCCTACTGCGACACCCACGCGATCGACGTCGTCAACGTGACACCGACGTACGCCCAGCACCTCGTCGAGGAGGGTCTGCTCGACGACGGTCCGGGGCGGCACCGGCCACCACTGGTGCTCCTCGGCGGCGAGGCAGTGCCGGATTCGGTGTGGAACCGGTTGCGCGACACGGACGGAACGGTCGGGTACAACCTGTACGGGCCCACCGAGTACACGATCAACACCCTCGGCGCGGGCACCGCGGACAGCGCGACACCCACTGTCGGCACCCCGATCTGGAACACGTCCGCCTACGTGCTGGACGCCTGGTTGCGTCCGGTCCCGGACGGCGTTCCCGGTGAGCTGTACATCTCCGGGGTCGGGTTGGCGCGCGGCTACCTCGACCGGTTCGCGCTGACGGCGGAGCGGTTCGTCGCCGACCCGTTCCGGGAATCCGTACGTATGTATCGGACGGGCGATCTCGTCCGGAGACGTGAGGACCGGTCGAGCGGAGCGAGGGGGAATGTCATAGCGAATCTCGACTTCCTCGGCCGGACCGACGATCAGGTGAAGATCCGCGGTCACCGGGTGGAACTCGGCGAAATCGCGTCCGCGCTCGAAGCTCTGGACGACGTGCGTCAGGCCGCCGTCGTCGTCGATTCGGGCCCGGGTGGTTTCAAGCGGCTGGTCGGCTACGCCGTCCCCGTGAGTACTTGTCAACCGCGGGACGTTGACAAGTACTCACAGGCGCTGCGCGCAACGTTGCCGGACTACATGGTGCCCGCCGCGGTCATCGAGGTCGACAGCCTGCCGATGACGGTCAACGGCAAGCTCGACGTCAAGGCGCTACCGTCGGCGGACGACGTGCTCGGCCGCAGCGGCGGCGCGCGCACGGAACCCCGCACCGACAGCGAACGGGTGTTGTCAGGCTTGTTCGGGGAGATCCTCGGCGTCCCCGCCCCCGGGGTCGACGACGACTTCTTCGACCTCGGCGGTCACTCGTTGCTGGCCACCAGGCTGATCAGCCGGGCACGGGCCGCACTCGACACCGACCTCACCATGCGCGACCTGTTCGAGGCACCGACGGTCGCCGAACTCGCCGCCCGGATCGGCGACGACACCGGTTCGACGCGTCCGGTGCTGGTGGCCCGGCCGCGGCCCGAACATCTGCCGCTCTCCGCTGCGCAACAACGCCTGTGGCTTCTGCAGCAGATGGAGGGCGCGTCGGTTCGGGATGGGGCGGGCCCCGCCGTCGCGTACAACTTCCCGATCGTCCTGCGACTGCAGGCTGCACTGGACCCCGGGTTGTTCGAGCAGGCGCTGACCGACGTCGTGTCGCGGCACGAATCGCTGCGAACGGTGTTCGGGGAGCACGACGGTGAACCGGTGCAGGTGATCCTCGACGACGCCCGGCCCGACGTCGCGGTGGTGGACGGGACCGAGGCCGATCTGGTGCGGCTCGTCACCGAGACCGTCGGCCGCCCGTTCGACCTGGCCACGCAGATCCCGGTGCGCGCGAGCCTCATCCGGGTCGCGGACGAACAGGTGCTGGCCATCGTGCTGCACCACATCGCCACCGACGAATGGTCGGACCGCCCGTTCCTGCGGGACCTGATGACGGCGTATGCCGCTCGCGCGCAGGGTTCGGCGCCGGAGTGGGAGCCGCTCGACGTGCAGTACGCCGACTACACGCTGTGGCAGCGCGACGTTCTGGGTGATCCGCAGGACCCGTTCAGCCTCGTCAGCCGTCAACTCGAGTACTGGGCGAAGACTCTCGACGGTGCGCCGGAGGAGTTGGTGCTCCCCACCGACCGCACCCGTCCCGCGCGGCCCAGCTTCGCCGGCGGCGCGATCGAGACGACGCTCGACGCCGCGACGACACGGGCCCTGCGTTCGCTCGCGCGGACGTCGGGAACCAGCATGTTCATGGTGCTGCACGCGGCGTCGGCGGCGTTGCTGCACCGTCTCGGTGCGGGCGACGACCTGCCGATCGGCGCGCCGGTCGCCGGTCGCAGCGAACAGGGTCTCGACGACCTGATCGGATTCTTCGTCAACACCGTGGTGCTGCGGACGGACGTGTCCGGCAACCCCACGTTCGACCAGCTGCTGGCACGGGTCCGCGACACCGACCTGGCGGCCTTCTCACATGCGGACGTCCCGTTCGAAACCGTCGTGGAGAAGGTGAATCCGGCGCGGACCTTGGCCCGGAACCCGCTGTTCCAGGTGATGGTCGGCTATCACAGCCGGACGTCCGATTCGGCGCTCGTACCCGGATCGGCCCTCACCCCGGTGGCGTTCGAGGAACGCACGGCCAAGTTCGACCTGGTGTTCAACTTCACCGAGTACCTCGACGACGACCGGGTCGAACTGCGCCTCGAATACGGCTCCGACCTGTTCGACCGGGCCACCGCGGAGAAGATCGCGCGCAGGCAGGTCGTGGTGCTGGACGCCCTCGCGTCCGACTCGGGTCGCGCGGTCGGCGACCTCGACGTGTTCCTCGGCGACGAACGCGAACTCGTGGTGTGCGGTTTCAACGACACCGCACAGCCGGTGGCGGAGGAGACGTTCTACCAGGCATTCGCCCGCCACGTGGCCGCGACCCCCGACGCCGTGGCAGTCGTCGACGACGACGGTGAGGTGACATACGCGGACCTGAGTGTTCGCGCCGACCGAATCGGCGCACTGCTGCATCGTCGCGGCGTTTCCGTCGAAGACGTTGTGGGACTCGCGGTCCCGAGGTCGGCGCAGATGGTCGCGGTCGTTCTCGGGGTGCAGAAACTCGGGGCGGCGTACCTTCCGCTCGACCTGAACCACCCGTCCGACCGCATCTCCTACATGCTCGCCGACTCCGCCGCGCGGGTGCTGGTGACCACGGTGGGGGAGAGCACGCGCATCGCGGACGTCGCCGGCCTCACTCGCATTCTCCTCGACGACGCGTCCGTCGTCACGGAACTCGAGACCGGCCCCGCCCTGGAGGTGCCGCAGCCTTCGCAGGGCCTGGACCACGCGGCATACGTCATCTACACGTCGGGCTCCACCGGTAAACCCAAGGGCGCGATCCTCACTCACGACGGGATCCCCAGCCTCGTCGCGACCGCCGAACAGCGGATGAAGCTCGTTCCCGGTTCGGTGGTGATGCAGTTCGCGTCCATCGGATTCGACGTCGCGGTCTTCGAGTTGTCGATGGCACTGTGCACGGGTTCCCGTCTGGTGATCGTGCCCGACGAGTCCCGGGTCGCCGGACCGGAACTCACCGATTTCATGGCCGCACACGCCGTGACGCACGCGATCATTCCGCCGTCCCTGCTGGCGGCGCTGCCGTCGGGGTGTGCCGTCCCCGAGGGCTGCACCGTGCTGGTGGGCACCGAGACCGTGCCGCCGGAACTGATCGGACGCTGGGCGGAACGGCTCAACCTGCTGGCCGCATACGGTCTCACCGAGGCCACCGTCAACAACACGCTGTGGCAGGCTCAACCCGGATGGAACTCGGCCGTGCCGATCGGCATCCCCGATCCCAACGAGCAGGCGTACGTCCTCGACGACCGCCTGCAGCCGGTGCCGCCGGGAGTGGCGGGCGAGTTGTACATCGCCGGACGCGGACTGGCCCGCGGATACCTCGGCCGGCCCGACCTCACGTCGGCACGGTTCGTGCCCAGCCCCTTCGGCGACGCGGGCACCCGGATGTACCGGACCGGTGACCGGGCGCGCTGGCGGGCCGACGGCAACATCGACTTCCTCGGACGCGTCGACGATCAGGTGAAGATCCGCGGATTCCGCATCGAACTCGGCGAGATCATCGCGGCCCTCGGAAGCCATCCGGCGGTGAAGCAGTCGGCGGTCGTCGCGGACCGATCCGGCGACATCGTCCGGCTCGTGGGCTATGTGACACCGGCCGACGGTCACGGAGCCGGGCAGATCGATCCGCAGGCGGTGCGGGAACACGCCGCCGCGCGGTTGCCCGACTACATGGTGCCGACTCTCGTGGTCGTGCTGGACGGCGATCTCCCGTTGACGCCCAACGGCAAACTCGACCGCAAGGCGCTTCCGCTGCCGGACTGGTCGGCCCTGACCGGGGACGGCACCCCTCAGACTCCGGAGCAGAAGGAGATCGCCGCAGCGTTCGCCGACATCCTGCATCTGCCGTCGGTGGGCATCCACGACAACTTCTTCGACCTCGGCGGCAACTCCATGGCGTCGATGCGGTTGGTGGGACGGATCCGCGGGCGGTTCGTCGTCGACATCGGTATCCGGGACGTGTTCGACAGTTCCACGGTGGCCGAACTCGCCGCGATCGTCGCGGGGGCCTCGTCCACCGGCAGGCCGGTGCTGACGGCGGCGGACCCGAGGCCGGAGGCGCTCCCGCTGTCCGGGCCGCAACGCCGGTTCTGGAAGCAGTTCCGGGCGGCCGGCGCCGAGGCACGGGCCAGTCACGCACTGTCGCTGCAGCTTCGCGATACCGTCGATGTCGAGATCCTGGCGCAGGCTCTCGACGACGTCACGTCCCGGCACGAACCGCTGCGGACCGTGTATGTACAGGTCGGGGACACCGTCGTCGCGCAGGAAGCGGTGCGGCCCGCCCTCGAACTCGTCGACGTCGGGGACGGAGACGTCCACCGCACCGTCTTCGAATTGGCGCAGGAACCCCTCGATCTCACCGAGCAGGCACCGCTCCGGGTGCATCTCGTGACCGGCGCCGACGGCACCCAGGCGTTGCTTCTCGCGATGCACTACATCGCCGTCGACGAGTGGTCCGTGGTGCCGTTGCTCGGTGATCTGATGGGCGCATACGCCGCGCGTTCACACGGCGAGGAACCTGCGTGGGAACCGCTGCCCGTCGGATACGCCGACTACGTCGTGTGGTCGCAGGCACTCGTCGGCGATCCCGAGGACCCGGACAGCCGTCGGTCGCGTCAGCTCGGCTACTGGCGGGAGACGCTGGACGGCATGCCGTCCCGGCTCGACCTGCCTGCCCCGGCCGTTCGCGGACCGCGGACGGCGGAGATCGTGCCGGTCGAGATCGACGCGGAACTCCACAGCGCGGCCCGGAAGTTCGCGAGCGACACGGGCACCAGCCTGTTCATGGTGTTGCAGGCCGCACTCGCCACCGTGCTGACACGGCACGGCGCGGGCACGAACATTCCGCTCGGGTCACTCGTCGCGGGACGCACGGAGGAGGCGCTGGACGCGCTGGTCGGCTGTTTCTTCAATATCGTTCTGTTGCGAACGGATACGAGCGGTGATCCCGATCCCGTGGAGTTGCTGCGGCGTATCCGTACCGCGAATCTCGACGCGCTGGACAATCAGGACGTGGCGTTCGCCGACGTCGTGGAGGCGGTCGGCGAGACGCCGGTGCTGCGTCCGCAGATCATGCTCGTTCATCACGAGCAGGCCAGGCTCGGTCATCTCGACGCGCTGGGCGGTGTGATGCCGGTGCCGGTGGGTGTTCCGGATTCGGACCTGACGCTGAGCTTCTACGAGCCGATCGGCGACGGACCGGTCCACGCGTATTTCTCGTTCTCCTCGGATGTGCTGGACGCCGAGACGGTCCGTGGCTGGGCGTCGGAGTTGTCGTCGCTGGTCACCGTGTGGGCGGAAGGATCCCGATGATCAAGAGTGATCCAGATCGCAGTTCCGGGGCGGACTTCGCCGCCGCGGGGGCCGGAAGTACTTGGTACTGTGCTGGAAATAAGGATAGGCTTCACTATCTTTTCGGAAGGCAGACGGCGGCTGGGTCGGGTGCGGCGCGGCGTCGAGGACGGACAACGAGCTATGAGTGAATCGCCGGAAACGGTCGGTACAGATCTCCCAGTGCGAGATGTCGTGGGTGTCGGATTCGGTCCCGCTAACCTCGCCCTGGCCATTGCCATCGAGGAACACAATGCGGAGTGCCCCCCGCGCGAGCGGATCAGCGCGCAGTTCATCGAGAAGCAGGATCGATTCGGGTGGCATCCCGGGATGCTTCTCGACGGCGCGACGATGCAGATCGCGTTTCCGAAGGACCTGGTGACGTTCCGGAATCCGCGAAGCGCATTCACCTTCTTCAATTACCTTTTCGACCAGGGTCGCCTCGTCGACTTCGTCAATCACCAGACCTTCTTTCCGACTCGCCACGAGTTTCACGACTATCTGCAGTGGGCGGCACGCCGAGTGGACGCCGACGTGCGATACGGCACCGCGGTGGAGACCGTGCGCGGAATCCGCGGCGACGACGGGGTGATCGACCGTTTCGAGGTCCGCGCCGCCGACGGCAGCACGGTGATCGCGCGCAACGTCGTGATGGGCGCCGGTCTGCGGGAACGAATCCCCGAGTGGGCCAACCCCTCTGCGCGGTGCTTCCACAACCACCAGTTCCTGTTCCGGCTCGGCGAGATGCCGGCTCCGGTCCACCATCGGTTCGTCGTCCTCGGGGCAGGCCAGAGTGCCGCCGAGATCGTGCAGTACCTGCACGGAAACTACCCCGAAGCCGAAGTCCACAGCGTCTTCTCGCGGTACGGGTACAGCCCGGCGGACGACAGTCCGTACGCCAACCGCATCTTCGATCCGGAGGCGGTGGACGATCTGCACGGTGCCCCGGAGGCGGAGCGTCTGCGATTGCTGGATGTCCATAGGAGTACTAACTATTCGGTGGTCGACATCGAGCTCATCAACGAGCTCTACGCGACCGAATACCAGGAACGCGTGCGGGGGCGTCGCCGCCTGTTCATGCGCCGCGCGTCGGAGATCATTGCCGTCGACGAGACTTCGGACGGAATCGAGGTGGCTGTCCGCAGCGGTGTGGACGGCCTCACCGACACTCTCGCTTGCGACGCACTGATTCTGGCCACCGGTTTCACCCCCGCACCCCTCGAGCCTCTGCTCGGCGATCTCGCGCCGAAGACCCACCCGCCGCGTGAAGTGGGCCGAGATTACAGATTGGCGGTTTCACAGGACGTCACAGCGGGAATCTATCTGCAGGGCGGCACGGAGAAAACGCACGGAATCACGTCGTCGCTCCTGTCGAACGTTGCCGTGCGGGCGGGAGAGATCGTTACATCTGTCGTAACAAGGCGTGGCCGCAACGGCACGCTTGCTAGTGTGAACGCACAGGACACGTATGCGACAAGCGAGGCGAGATGAGCACCAATCCATTCGATGACGAAGAAGGCCGCTTCTACGTGCTGGTGAACGATGAGGACCAGCACTCACTGTGGCCCACGTTCTCTGAGGTGCCGGCAGGCTGGCGCGTAGTTTTCGGCGAGGAAAGCCGGGCCGCGTGCCTCGAGTACGTGGAGAAGAACTGGACCGACATGCGGCCGAAGAGCCTGCGTGAGGCCATGGAGGCCGACGAGAAGTCGGGCGGACGGCACAGCGTCGACAAGAGCTGACCTCCCCGGCGCCGCGTTTCGGCGACGATGTGCCGGGACGACCGTCCGGTGAGACACCGGCGGTCGTACCCGGCAGACGGCCGAGAGGCCGTCACCTGAAAGTGCCTCAGGCCGCCTTCTGTGTGTGTGTTTCGACCGGCTTCCGCCGCCTCGTCTTGAAGACGGGGCGGCGGATTTCGTCTGTGCGACGCAGGATGCGCGGCCTCCGCAGGGTCCGGGCGATCCACTCGCCGAGCGTGACGCCCGCCGCGAGTGCGCAACCGATACCGAACGCCGCCAGCAGCGAGCTGAGTCCGATCACCACCTCGTTGTTGAGCAGGGCGTAGAGGCCCCGATACAGAGACAGACCCGGCAGCAGTGGCGTGATACCCGCCACCACGACGACCAGCGGCGGCGTGAGCGCGCGGCGGGCCATCAGACCACCGGCGAAACCGACCACTGTGGCGGCGAGTGCCGAACCGATGATGGGGCCGATGCCGAACTGGTGCGCCACCATGTAGACCAGGGCGCCGGCCGCGCCACCGAACCACGCGGCCGTGAGGGCGCGCTGCTCGGCGTAACAGGCCAATGCATAGAACATCGACGCGAAAGCGCCCGACATCACCAGGACGGGTAGTTGCACGAGTTCCGTGATCTCGACGTTGACGGGTGGCAGGGTCGAACCCAGCACACCGGTCAGACGCAACGAGATGGCCACACCGGCGATGATGCCGCCGGTCATCATGACCACTTCGAAGAATCGCGCCGCCGCCGTGATCGGTGCTCCCGTGATGGCATCCTGCACGGAACCGACCAGCGACAACCCGGACAACAGCACCACCACACCGGCCGAAATGATCTGCGAGGGTCTGATCTCGACACCCAGCTGATCCTGGAACGTATAGAGCGTCGCCGCCGGGGTCGCCGCCACCAGACCGCCCGCCACCTGCTGGAAGAAGAACGGCAGACCGATGCGGTTGAGGACGCGGTTGACTCGGTAGATCACCATCGTCGTCAGGAAGGCGACCGATGCGACCAGCACCCCACCACCCATCAACACGGAGACCGACGCGGCCATCGACGCCCAGGCGAGCGTCGCGATCCAGCGGTTGTACGGGTGCGGCGCCGTGGTGACCGCGGTCAGGGCCTCGTGCGCCTCGCTGGGGGTGACGGCCTCCCGGCGGATCCGCCGCGTGAGCCGGTCCACCGCCGCGAGGCGGGTGAAGTCCATCGAGCGGTAGTGCACTATCCGCATCGTGCTCGCCGGCGGGAGGGTCGGCCCGCGGTACGCGGACAGCACGATGGAGTTGTACGTGACATCCACATCGCACTGGGCGAGGCCGTACGTGGCGGCGATGAACTGCACCTGCTCGGCGGTGTCCATCGCACCGGTGCCGGACGCGAGGAGCACTTCACCGACTCGCACGGCGAGGTCGAGTACTTCGGCGACCACCGCGTCGTCGGTGAGGTCGATCGGCTGCAGCGGTGTGGGTGCAGCGGTGACCGCATCGACCGTTGCGCGACGGTCGCCTGTGAGACGTTGGAGGGATTCTGTGAGCTTGGCCATACTACGTGTCGGAGACAAGATCTTTCTCGGTCAAATCGGTGGCGGAGAGTGCAGACTCGAGTGTCTCGTGGCGGAACGTGGAGATGACCTGATCGTGGACGACACGGAATGCAGAGGCAAGGATACGCGTCTCCTCGGGGTCCGTGGCCCACCTGGCCTGCTGTTCGACCACCAGCACCCCGTCGTAGTAATACATTCGCTGCGGAATCAGCGTGATGCCCGCGGTAGACGCCCATTCCCGCAGCGCCGCCAGGCCCTGGGTGGCGCCTTTCGGCCCACCCATCTCGATGTCGTCGCTCGACAGGGACAGCAGAGTGTCGATGTCGCCGGAGTTGAGGGCGTCGTGCCAAGCGAGGACAGTGGCGATCTCCGAGGTACTCATGGCTCCAACGCTATCCAATGTGGGCGGAAGTAGCCGACGTTCCTGCAATGGATATGATGGGCGCGCGTGTCCGCCTCCTTAGCTCAGTGGTAGAGCACTCGCCTTGTAAGCGAGCGGTCGTCAGTTCAATCCTGACAGGAGGCTCCACCGCGGAATTACCTCCGCACACAGAGGGCCACCTTCCCCCGGGAAGGTGGCCCTCTGTGTTTCCCGCATGCTCACCCCTGGGTGGGCAGTTCGTCACCCTGGGGTCCCTGTCTCCGACCCCGCCGGTCATTGACGATGAGTGCATGCAAGTGAATTCGTGCAGGTCGGCGGTACTGGTCGCGGTGGAAGCGCTGCCCGCCCTCGAACGGGAGACACTGGCCCTCGTGTATTACCGGGGACTGTCCTGCGACGAAGTGGCGGACACGATGCAGATCAGCGTCGCCACCGTCCGGGACCGCCTCCACGAGGGGGCGCGCAGACTGCTCGCCGGTGTCGGCGACCTCTGATCGGACCGCGCCCTCACGTGCCGATCGGCTGACCGAGCAGGCTCGCGATCGTGTCGCCGACGATCGACGACCACACCGGCCACGTCACCTGGTCGAGGGCCATCGATCCCACGTCGTGGGTGATGCATCCGGCGTCGGCGGGCACCCCGGCGAACCGGTCCCGCAGCCACATCAGGGCGCTCGCGGCTGCGACCGGTTCGAGGGACAGGTGCTCGCTGGCGTGGTCGCGGGTGTACGTCACCCGGGCATTCGGGTCCTCGCAGTAAGTGTCGACCAGTCTGTCGACGGGCCCGACCGGCACCAGCCAGTCCGGGTTCGCCTGGTACATGAACATCGGGACGTCCGGGACCCGGTGACCCATCTTGGTCCGGTCGAGTACCGACTCGACCACCGGATCGCGGAGTGGGTCGCCGCTCGGGCTGTCGAACAGGCCCCTCAGGTTCGCGAACGGCAGCAGCGCCGACTGATAGCTGACGCAGAGGTTGCTCTTGGCGGCGAGAAGCTGCTTGCCGAGTGGGTCCAAGTGCGTGCCGAGATACTCCGCGAGCTCGGGATAGTCGCGGCTCACACCGAACACGCCGCCCAGCACGATTCCCGCGCCCAGGTTGTCGTCCGCGAGATCGACGAGGGCGCCGAGATCGGCCGGGATGCCGCCCTCGGCCGCGCCGACGATGTTCAGGTCCGGTGCGTGGCTCGCGTGGAGTTCGGCGGCGTGACCCGTCGCGATCGCGCCTCCGGAGTAGCCCATCAACCCGACCGGAGTCTGCCGGCCCGTCAGGCCCAGTGGGTCGAAGTTCTCCGCCGCGCGGATCCCGTCCAGGGTGATGCGGCCCGCGAGGGGCCCGGCCGCATACGCGGCGTTCGGGCCCTGGTGATCCGGCATCACGACGGCCCATCCCTGGGCGAGGGCGGCCTGCGCCTCGAGGAACTGCAGCGGTGCGACGATCTGACCGGTCAACGGCGCGGGCACGGACCACTGCTGCAGTGCGTACGAGGCGGCGCAGTACTTGCCGAGGGAGTCCTCCGCCGGCTGGAGCGAGAGCAGATTGCGGACGCCGTCGATCGTGCCCCGGGGCTTGATGACCGTCGCGACCGCAGGGATCGCCTCGTCCCGCGAATTGTTGGAGCGAAACGACAGCTGCCACGCGTCGACGTTCACCGGAAGCACCGACAGGTTCGCCAGGTGCACTTCGCGGGCGGCGATGATCTCGCCCGGCTCGGCCGCCGCGACCACGTTCGCAGGCGGTTCGTAGAAACCCCGGTCGGCCTCGGGCCAGGCGGGAACGGTAGGGGCCGGCTGCACGTCCACCGACGTTCCGCCGTCGGTGGGAGCCCCGACCGACGGCGTGGCGACGGCGAGTTGTGCGGCCACCACCATCGCTCCCACCAGCAGCATTCGACGTCGTAGCGTTCTCGTTCCGATCATGTGGTCCTCCCCGGCCGAAGTGAGACGTCTATGTCTCACTTTGAGTGCAGACCATAGATCAGGTGTGACGGGTATCGCAATACTCGCGAGTAAGTTCGGCTCAGGTCTGGTCGGTGACAAGCGCGATGAGCATCGTGCTCAGAACGTCCACCAGGACCGACGCGGACGGTCTGGGGGAGGCGGTGCTCCAGTGATGGGCGAGATCGTTGACCGCCCCGATGAAGGCGATCGACACCATCGCGAACCGCTCGGGCGGGTCGACGACACCACCGTCGATCGTGCGGGTGACCGCTTCGAAGAGTTCGGCCCACTGCGTGCGGCGCGCGAGGCGGTACTGCTCCACCCGGGGGCCCGCGCCGACCACCTCCACGAAGATGATCCTGGCCCGCCGCTCGTCCGTGCCGACCGATTCGATGTAGGCCGTCATGACGGTGCCGGCGACGGTCCGGGGATCGCGCGAGGGCGCCCGGTCGTTCGCGGCGAGCACCGCATCGCGGGCCTCGTCCTGAATCGTGTCGTAGAGCGCGAGGAGGATGTCCTCGCGGCTGCCGAACTCCTCGTAGAACTGGCGACGCGACAGTCCGGCGTGGGCGCAGATGTCGCTGATCGAACTGTGGGCGTACGTCTTCTCCGCGAAGACGGACAGGGCGGAGTCGAGGAACCGTGCCCGGCGGGCTACGCGACGTTCCGCAACCGGTTGGCCGCTGTACGTCCGATTCGACTCTGCTCGGGACACGATCTCAGCCTACGGTGACGGGACGTGGTGGCCCGCCTCGGCTCACATCAGTTCCCGCATCCGTTCGTGCAGGATGATGCGCCCCGCGGCCTCGATCAGCGCGAGGTGGGAGAACGCCTGCGGAAAATTGCCGAGATGACGGCCGGTGCTCGTGTCGAACTCCTCGGCGTACAGCCCCAGGGGAGAGGACACGCTGACCAACCGCTCCATCAAATCGGTTGCCTCCTGCACCTGTTCGACCACGGTCAGTGCCGACACCAGCCAGAACGAGCAGATCAGGAAACTGCCTTCCTTGCCCGACAACCCGTCGTCGGTTTCGCCGGTGCGGTAACGCAGGACGAATCCGTCTTCGGTGAGATCGTTCGCGATGGCGTCGACGGTGGCGCGCAGGCGGGCGTCCCCGCGGGGAAGGAAACCGAAGACCGCGGCGAGCAGGGTCGACGCGTCCAGCGCCTCGGTGTCGTAGTGCTGGCGCAGAACCCCGTTCTTCACCCCGTGCCCGAGGATGTCAGCGCGGATCTCTTCGGCTGTGGCGCGCCAGGTTTCCTCGGCCGAGCGATCGCCGCGGATGCCCGCGATCTTCGACGCGCGGTCGAGTGCCACCCAGCACATCAGCTTCGACGACACGTAGTGCTGCGGTGCGCCGCGAGCCTCCCAGATCCCCTGATCGGGGTTGCGCCATACCGCGGACGCGCACGTCGCCTGCTGCTGCACGAGCGGCCACAGCCGGCGGGGGAGGCGCTTGCTGCGCACCGTGTGCAACAGGATCGAGTCGAGGACGGCGCCGAACACGTCGTTCTGCCGCTGGTCGAACGCGCCGTTGCCGATGCGCACCGGACGCGCGCCCGCGTAGCCGGACAGGTCGTCGCGGGTCGACTCCGTCAGGTCGCGGGCGCCGTCGATCCCGTACATGATCTGCAGTGCGCCATCGCCGTTCGACTCGAGGTCGGCGATGAACTGCATGAATTCGTCGGCCTCCCAGTCCAGGTTCAGATAGTGCAGAGCCTGCAGGGTGAACGTGGAGTCCCGCATCCACGTGTACCGGTAGTCCCAATTACGTTCGCCACCGGGAGTTTCCGGCAGGGACGTGGTGAGGGCAGCAACGGTGGCGCCGGTCGGCATGTACGTGAGTCCCTTGATGGTGAGGGCGGACCGCTGAATCGCCTCCCGCCACCGGTGGTCGGGAAAACGTGCGTGGCTGAACCAGCGCCGCCAGAAAACCGAGGTTGCATCGAGTTGCGCGACAGCCTCTTCCGCCGTTTCCGGTGCGGCGAGTTCCGCCGCCCACGACAGCGCGCAGTAGAGGGTTTCACCCTTCTCGAGCACGTGCCGGGCGCGCACCCGCCCACCCTCGATGCCGAGCGCCATGTCCGTCTGCAGGCGTAGGGTCCGCCCCGCGCCGCTCGCGTCGGCGGTGTGCCGATCGCCGTCCACGAGAACCCACTCCGCCGGTGTTCTCCCGTAGTCGAACACGGGCTCGCACACCAACTCCACCTCCACAGTGCCGTCGAGGCAGGTGACCGTGCGGACCAGCATGTGATCGGCGTCCTCGTCTGCAGGCGGCCGTGTGTGGGGAGTGATCGTGTCCTCGCCGCGGCTCGGACCCATCGTCAGTGCACTGCGCACGGTCACCCAGCCGGTCGGCGTGTTCCACACCGCCGAAATGGTGTTGCTTCCCGGCTCGTACTGCCGGGATGCCGGAACGTTGAGCCCGAACGGGCCGATCCGGAACATCCCGGCCTCGCGGTCGAGGAGGGAACCGAACACGCTGGGCGAGTCGAACCGGGGCACGCACAGCCAGTCGACGGAACCGTCCGGCGCGATCAGCGCCCCGGTGTGACAGTTCGAGAGGAAGGCGTAGTCGGCGATGGGCGGGAACGGCGACGGCGCGGCTGCGCTCTGGGGTGGGGCGTCGTCGTCCGAGGCAGTAGTCACGTTCGCGCCCCTCTCCCGGCAGTGTCGGCCACCTCCATGCTGCGGGTCGGGGCGCGCAGGGTCATCACCCTGTACGGGTGACCGGGGTCCCGTCAGTCACCGAGAACCGCGAGATCGAGTCGGCGGACGCGATCGGGTTCCGCGATGACGTCGATCTCGGTGATGCTGCCGTCGGCGATCGTGAACTTCAGCACCAGGTGCAACCGCCCGCGGAGAGCCATCACGAGCCCGACCGCCCCGTTCACCAGGGCGACCTGGGTGAACCGGGCCCGTTCCGAGGAGGCGAGCGCGCCCCTGGCCACGACGCGAGCACCCCGGATCACGAGAGGCGCCGGGGTGGGGCCGACAGCCGGATCGGCGCGGAGCACCACATCCGGATCGAGCAGGGCGACCAGCGCGTCGAAGTCGCCGCCGCGGGTCGCGGCCAGATAGGCGTCGACGACGCGGCGCTGGCGTTCCAGATCCGCCGTGGCCGGTGCCGGCGAGACTCCTTTCACCCGTCGGCGGGCGCGGCTGGCGAGCTGCCGAACCGCCGGGGAGGAGCGGCCCACGATGGGGGCGACGTCGTCGAAGGGCACGTCGAACATGTCGTGCAGCACGAACGCGAGCCGCTCGGCCGGGGTCAGCGTGTCGAGCACCACGAGCAGTGCCAGCCCGACCGAGTCGGCCAGCACCGCTTCGTGTTCGGGGTCGCCACCGTCCTCGTGACCGACGACCGGGTCGTGCGCCTGCACGTCGAGAGGTTCCTCGCGCCGCTGCTCGCGTGAGCGCAGCACGTTCAGGCACACCCGCGACACCACGGTGGTCAGCCACGCCTCGAGATTGTCCACGTCGCCGGTGTCGGCGCGGTTCATGCGCAGCCACGCCTCCTGGACGGCGTCGTCGGCTTCGGTCACCGAGCCCAGCATCCGGTACGCGACGGCCCGCAGCCGGGGCCGGTGTTCCTCGAAACGCTCCGTCAGCCGATCGCAGTCGTCCACCGTGTCACATTCCTTCCTCGCCGCGTGTCTTAGCAGTAGATCCACCGAAAACCAGCTGCCGAGACCGGGAAACCGAGTCCCGCATCCAACGAATCTGGAGAGATCATGACATCACCCATTCTGATCACCGGCGGTACGGGCACGCTCGGACGTCAGGTCGTCCCACTGCTGCGGGCAGCGGGCCGGGATGTGCGGGTTCTCAGCAGGCACGGCCGCGAGCCCGGCGACGGCGTCGAGTACCTGGCCGGTGACTTGTTCGAGGGCAAGGGAATAGAGCCTGCGCTGGAGAGGGTCGAGACCGTTCTGCACTTGGCGGGCGGACCCAAGGGTGACGAGGTCGCGACGCGGAACCTGGTGGAGGCCGCCTCGCGCGCCGGGGTGCAGCACCTCGTGTACATCTCGGTGATCGGCGCCGACGGCGTCCCGCTCGGCTGGTTCGGATCCAAGCTGGCCGCGGAACGAGCGGTGGCCGAGTCGGGTGTGCCGTGGACGACGCTGCGCGCGGCCCAGTTCCACGACCTGGTGCTGACCATGCTGCAGAAGATGGTGAAACTGCCGGTGATTCCGGTCCCGGGCGGACTGCGGTTCCAGCCGGTCGATTCGGGGGAGGTCGCGGCGCGCCTGGTGGAACTGACGCTCGGGGCACCGGCCGGCCTGGTTCCCGACCTGCCCGGGCCGACTGTGTACGGGATGGCCGATCTGATTCGCGGATACCTGCAGGCGACCGGAAGGCATCGGCTGACGATGCCGGTGCGGATGCCGGGAAAGGCCGGCCGCGCGTACCGGGAGGGCGCGAACCTGTCACTCGACGTCGCAGCGACGGGCAAGCGGACGTGGGAGGACTTCCTGGCCGACTACGAGAGCATCTGACCGCCGACGTCGGCGAGTTTTCCGCGCAGGTTCGCCAGCGTCTTGGTCAGGAGCCGGGATACCTGCATCTGTGAGACACCCACCCGCGCGGCGATCTGCGACTGGGTCATGTTGCCGAAGAAGCGCAGGACCAGCACGGTGCGTTCGAGGTCGGGAAGTGATTCCAGCAGAGGTGCGAGGACCACGTGGTCCTCGACGTGTGCGAGGGCCGGGTCGACGTCGCCGATCGTCTCCGACAGGGGGCGTTCGTTCTCGCCGAGCGGGAAGTCCACGGAGAGGGTGCTGTAGGCGTCGGCGACTCGGAGCCCCTGGACGACTTCGTCCTTGTCGATCCCGAGGGTCTCGGCCAGTTCGCTCGCCGTCGGGGCGCGTCCGAGCGTGGTGGTCAGTTCGGTCGTCGCGTTGGTGAGGGAGAGGTGCAGTTCCTGCATGCTGCGCGGGACGCGCATGGCCCAGCCCGTGTCGCGGAAGTGCCTGCGGACTTCGCCGGTGATGGTCGGGACGGCGTAGGACACGAAGTTCGCTCCACAGCGGGCGTCGAACCGGTCGACTGCCTTGACCAGGCCGAGGCGGGCGACCTGGATCAGGTCGTCGAGCGGTTCTCCGCGACCGTGGAAACGCCGGGCGATGTGTTCGGCGAGCGGCAGGCAACGTTCGATCAGCCGCTGGCGCAACACTTCGCGGCGGGGGTCGGAGGCGGCGAGCCTGCCGATGGCCTCGCACTGCGCGGGCACGTCACGGTATTGGTCGCGCTCGCGGCGCGCGGCCTCCGGGCGTTCCAGCCGTCGGTCTTCTACTGCGACCTCTGCCGCAGGCTTCGTGCGATGCGTCGGCGTCGTCCTCGCGGGGATGCGACGGATTTCGCAGGATGGTGCGACGAGCTGGGTGGACACATTCATGGCTCTGCCCTTCTCTGACCTGCCGGCATCGGCAATGGTGTCGCTATTCGACGAGTGCGGGGGAGGTGTCGGTGGCCTCGTCGGCGAACATCGCCTCGATCCGGGCCTTGATTTCCTCGGTGCTCATCGTTGCTCCGCCGCGCGAGGCGGTAGTGGTGGCGGAAGCGTGGGATGTGGAGCTGGCGGGCATGAGCGCTGTGTCCTGTCGGGTGTGAAGGGTCGGTGTGGAAGAGGTGGCCGGGCCGGGTGTCAGGTCGGTAGGGACGAGAGGAGAGTGAGCGCGCTGAGGGCCAGCGTGGCGATCAGGCCGCCAGCGATCGCTCCGCCGCTGCCTGCGCCGAGAACGAGGACTTCTCCGTCGTGCGGAGCGTTCTGCGGGTTGTGTGTGGTCATCGGTTCTCCTTGGCTCCCACCTCGTGGTGAGAACTTATCTGCGTTGAAGGATATAGATTTGTTCTACAGTCATAGCGCAGGAAGTTCAAGCGGAATCGGCAAGATTGCTGCTCGGGAGCGTTGATCGCCGGACGGAGAACTGGACCCGGAGGAAATCAGATGAGGCCGCGTGGCCCTCCGGGCCGCCGAGAACTGTGCGGCGGAACAGCGGGACGGCAGTGCGTGCACAGCGAAGCGAACCTGTCCCCCCTGCGGCACATTGTGTCGTCCGGAGCTTGATAGGATTGATGCGCCCTGAGAAGAAGGGAGATCCGGTGACGTCCTCTCATGTGCCGCTTCGTTCGCAGCGGGGTGTGTACGGGATCTCGGTAACGTCGGAGCTGACGGGTATCGGGCCGCAGACGCTGCGCTTGTACGAGCGGCGAGGGTTGATCACACCGACTCGCACGGGCGGTGGAACACGCCGGTACAGCGAGGACGATGTCGCGCGCCTCCAGAAGATCACCGAGCTCGTCGCGGCCGGTGTCAATCTGATCGGAATCGGTCAGATCCTTCAGCTCGAAGCCGAGAACGCGATCCTCGCGGCGCGCAACGCCGAGCTCGAGCTGCTCGTGCAGTCCGAGGTCCCGGGTCGCGCCTGAGTTGCTCTTACCGGCTCACCTGGTGGACGGGTCGTTGGTGGGATTGAACTCGTCGAACGATGCGTCGGCCGACTGCCATTTGCCCCCGGCCCGGATGTCGGCGAACGCCAGGTCGAACGCGTCGACCAGCCATGCGTGCTCGGCGGCGGCCAGCAGTTCGTCGGAAGTTCCGTCGGTAACGCCCTGATAGAGGCTGACCCGCCATTCGGACGTGTCCTCGGCGGCGTCGGTCAGTCCGTCGGCGGCGTTGGATGCGAGAAGGTAGCGGTTGTACTCGAAATCGACCCGGATCGCGTAGCCCGCACCGGTGTTGACGACATTTGCCGGTCGCTGGGTCGCCGCGGCGAGCGCAGTGAGGGCGTCGCGGTAACGATCTGCGTGTTCCTGAGTGCGGGGCACCGGTCTTCTCGTCTCTGGCGCAGAGGCCGTGGCACTCGCGGCCACGACACCTCCACGAACCCTGCCAGGGCGGCCTCGGTTCGTGTTCGGTTCGGATCCGAGATTACGTCACCCGGTCCTGGTCCTCGCCGCAGCCGAGGGCGCGTGCTGAACGGAATACGCAAAATCTATATCTCCTGTTGCAGATTCGTTTCATTCGTTTGTTAATATCAGGTGTTCCTTAAGCAGAAGGGAGCCTGTTGTGACCATCGACGCCTTACCCCGCTCATGTCGCGGCGTCTACGGAATTGCGGTGACGTCGGAGTTGACGGGCATCGGCCCGCAGACTCTGCGGCTGTACGAGCGTCGCGGATTGCTGACCCCTGCCCGGACCAGCGGCGGCACCCGTAGATACAGCGATGACGATCTGGTCAGGTTGGCGCGCATAGCGCAGCTCATGGAGGACGGAGTGAACGTCCAGGGCATTCAGAGGATTCTCGCGCTCGAATCCGAGAATGCGGATCTGGCGTCCCGGTTGGAAGGGTCGGAGGGCGGCGCGGCCGGAGAGTGATCCGTCGGGTGACAGGGTTCGACCGATTTTCGGGTCGACGTCGGTGTCCGCCTCCGGTCCTCTCGAGCACTGGGCCCGTGAAAAATGTGCCATCTGCGCAGGTCCCGGCGGCTTCAGAGTGTCGCCATGTGCGCCTCGGCCGATTCTCTTGCTCGGAAGGGTTGAACTTTACTGCTGAGTAGATAAGATGAAATCTGTATCAGCCAGAGCAGATAAGTTGACGACCCGGACGAGCCGCACGCATACGAGCATGTGACGTTGCGGCAGGGAGAGAACACGCAATGGCCGAATCCGACACTGCCCGCGCAGTCGATGTCGTCAGCGCGCTACCGCTGTAAATCGCGACACCCGGGCTCTGCACGAAGGCGCCGACAGCGTCGTCCGGCGAAACGCCCCCTCGTGTAGTCCCGACTCTGGTCCGCATTCGACTCCAGACGGGAAATCGAACCATGACCCTTGCCCACAATGCACTCCGCACCCACGCTCCCCGGCACGCGAAGAACGAGCAGGACGAGCCCGACCGTCGTTTCTCGCTCGGGACCGCGCTCGTCGCCGCGCTCGTTGCCGCCGTGCCCGCGATGTCCGTCACCGGATCGGCGGTCCTCGCGGCCGTCACCGCTGCGGCCGTTCTGGTCGGAGTCCTACTCGCTGCGTATCTCATCTCCAGCCTGATCTGATCGCACCCCACGAACCGGAAGGACACGCTATGACCATCACCACCGTCCCCACACTGATCACCCAGCTGCACGCCGTACTCGATCTGACCAACACCGAAATCCAGGTTGCCGAAACCCGCGTCGCGCAGGCGCGCACCGAGGCCGTGCGCCGAGAACTGACCGAGAACGCCGAGAACGGACGCCTCCGCGCAGAGGCGATCGAACGCGCGATCCGCGATCTCGGGGGAGTGCCGGAGATCGTCGGCCCGCTGATCGGCCGGCTGGCAGCGGCGCTGAAGGCGATGGCGGAGCAGGCGCAGCCGTTCGACGAGGCCCTGCTCGGCGACCTCGCCCTCGAACATCAGCTGCTCGACCGGGCGCGGTACGTGAAGGCCCTCGCGACCGCAGCCGGGAAGCAGGACGTCGTCCGGTTGGCCGATCGGCTGGTCACCGCGCACGCAGCGACCGTCGACTGGTTGACCACCGTGCTCGCGGAGGAGGCACTCGGTGGACCGGCAGCCCTGCGACGCACCCCGTTCCAGGCGGCGACCGGCGCCACGATCCGGCTGATCAACGTCCCCGTCTCGTGGTCCGCGCGCGGCATCGACCGTGCTCTCGACACGGCCCGCACCACCCCGCCGATGCTGAGCGCGTTGCTCGGGCGAGGCGCCCACGCGGGCGACGTCGCGGTGAAGACGCTCGCCGCCTCGCGTGACGCCGCCCTCGAAACGGCCGAGCAGGTCACTCGCAACGAAGGCGCCGAGGGAATCGCCGACGCGATTCACTCCGCACGCACCGCCGGCGGTGTCCTGGAGGCGGACGAACTCCCGATCGCCGACTACGACGACCTCAACGTGTCCCAGGCCGTCGCCGCGGTCAAGGAACTGACCGATCCGTCCGACGTGCGCACCATCGTCGCCTACGAGGAAGCCCACAAGGACCGTCAGGGCGTGGTCTCCGCGGCCCAGACACGACTGGCCGGCATCGCCCAGGAGGTTGCCGGTATCGGCAACTGACGCAACACCGTCCACGAACTCGCGGGTCCCGCTGCCGGGGCCGGCGAGTTCGTCGTGTTCCGCTCAGCGGAGTCCGGCGAAGAACTCCCGGATGTCCGCGGTCAGGGTCTCGGGCTCTTCGAGTGCGGCGAAGTGACCGCCACGGTCCTCGACGTCGGTCCACCGCGTGATCGCGTGTTCCTGTTCGGCGTAGCGACGGATGCCGACGTCGTGGGCGAAGACGATGACCGCGGTCGGGATCGCGGACGCGGATTTAGCGGTGCCCCAGGATGATTCCTGCGTGTAGCCGACATACGCGGACGAAGACGCGGTGTCGGTGAGTCAGTACAGCATGACGTCGGTGAGAAGCCGGTCGATGCCGACGACGTCGTGGGGGAGCGCCTCGCGGGGATACGTCCACTCGCGGAACTTGTCGACGATCCAGGCCAGTTGACCCACCGGCGAGTCGGCAAGCGCGGCACCGAGAGTCGCGGGTCTCGTGGACTGAATGGAGATGTAGCCGAACTCCTCGGACATGAACCGGGACACCCGGTCCAGGCGGTCCTGCTCCAGCGGTGACAGACTGGCCTGCTCCGCCTCGTCCAGTTCGTGGAACGGAACCCCGACATTGCCGTTGATGTGCACCCCGACCACAGCGTCCCGGGCGATTCGTGCGACCTCGGGCGAGACGTCCGCACCGATGTCGCCGCCCTGGACCCCGTAGCGGTGGTAGCCGAGCCGGCTCATCAGATCAGTCCACGCCGTGGCGATACGGTGAGTGTCCCAGTCCGATTCGCGGACCGGTCCGGAGAATCCGAATCCGGGCAGCGACGGCACGACCACGTGGAACGCGTCGGCGGGGTTGCCCCCGTGCGCTGCGGGGTCGGTGAGGGGCCCGAGCACGTCGAGGAACTCGACGAACGAACCCGGCCAGCCATGGGTGAGGACGAGGGGCAATGCGTCCGGTTCGGGTGAGCGCACATGGAGGAAGTGGATGTTCTGCCCGTCGATCTCGGTCACGAACTGCGGGATGGTGTTGAGCGATTTCTCCTGCGCACGCCAGTCGAACTCGTCGCGCCAGTACGTGACGAGTTCGACCAGGTACGACGTGGGCACACCGCTCGCCCAGTCGTCACCCGGGAGAGGTGTGCCGAACCGGGTGCGCGCGAGACGATCGGCGAGATCGTCGAGTTGCTCCTGCGCGATGTCGATGCGAAACGGACGGATGGTCTTCGTCGTCTCGGTCATACCGAGCACGCTACGAAGGATTGAGGACAGTTCCGGTCCTCGATGCCGAGCCGGGTCAGCAGGCCCCGGTCTTGGCGGCGTCGTAGGCCTGGATCATCTGGTCCTTGCGCTCCTGCGGGGCGTCCTTCCACTCCGGCGTCTCGGCCGACTGGGTGAACAGGTCGTCGAGGGCCTTCGTGCGGTCGAAGGTCTCGCCGCCCTGCTGTGCGCGAGCCTCCGCGCCGTTCGCGTACTGGAGCAGGCCCTTGCACAGGTCCGCGACAGCGGGCAGGTCTGCGGAGGATGCCTCGGTGGCCTCGATCGTTGCGCTCGCCGGGGACGCGGCCTCGGTGGTGGTCGATTCGGAACTGCATGCCCCGAGCAGCAGGGCGGCAGGGATCAACAGCGCAACGATGGTTCGTGTCATGCGAAATACATACCAGAGGCACGGGTCGGCTGCTGTCGGCCGGTCGGTCCTATGCGCGAAGTGGCAGCAGTCGCGCGAGCTGCCGGGCCGCTTCGTCCGGCCGCTCACCCAGTTCGTTGACGACGACGTGATCGGCACCGGCCGCGAGGTGGCTGTGGACCCGCGCGACGATCGCGTCCGCGTCGCCCCAGGCGACCAGGTCGTCGACGAGCCGGTCGCTCAGCCCCGCGATGTCGTCGGCGCCGAAACCCATCCTTGCGAAGTTGGTGGCGTAGCCGCCCACCCCGGACAGGAAGCGGAGCGGAACGCGGGCCGTGTCGCGGGCCTGCGCGGCGTCGGTGCCGAGCACCGTCATCAGCGAGACGACGAGCGTGGCGTCCGGACCGAGGATGCGCCGCGCCTCGGCGGTGTAGTCGGGGGTGACGAGGAGCAAGACGGCCCCCGCGGCCCTGTCCCGCGCGAGTTCCAGCTTGCGCGGGCCCAGCGCGGCCAGAATCCGTCGCTCCGCCGGCACCGGCGGATCGAACCGGTCGAGCCTGTCGAGATAGTCGTTCAACGCTCGGAGCGGCCGGGGGACCTGCGGGCCACCCAGTCCGACGACGAACCGGTCCGGCGCCGTGGTCTGCAGATCCGCATGAAGCTGTGCGACGGCGCCCGAGTCGTACACGCCGACCGGGATGATGCCGGTCGCGACGGGGATCGAGTCGGTCGCCCGGACGACAGCCGAGATCCGGTCCAGGCTGTCGATCTGACCGCCCCGCAGCCAGATCGCCGAATAGCCGAGGGATTCCAGCCGGGCTGCCTCGTCGAGGTACGTCTCGTCCGGTGAGATGTTCAGGGAGATGCCGATTGGTCCGAGGCCTTCGATGCGAGTCATCAACCGACCGTAAAACCTCGAGTCACGTTCAGGTCAAGTGTCAGGCGGGCCCGAGTGTGTAGTCGACGCCCGGGCGGTCGCCCTTGCCCTTGAGCCAGCGTCCTGGCAACTTGCCGGCGAGGTCGCCGAGCGGCCCGACCGCGGCGCTGAGAATCCCCACCGTTTCCTGCAGCAGGTCGATGCTGGCGCTCATCCGCTCGAGGTTGGGCGCCAGCGCCGTCAACGTCTCGGACAGCGCCACGATCTGGTCGAGCGGGCCACCCTCGGCGATGAGACGTTCGAACGCGCCACCCTCCGACAGCAGGGTCTCGAGGATGCCGTTCTCGGCGAGCGCCCGGTCCACGAGTCCGCCCGGCGCCGTGAGCCGCTCGACCGCGCCGTCCTGCGCGGTCAGCCGTTCGAGCGGTCCCTGCTCGGCGGTGAGACGGTCGAGCAGGCCGTCCTTCGCGAGAAGCCGTTCCAGGGTGCCGTCCTCGGCGAGCACCCGGTCGAGCGGGCCGTCCTTGGCGAGAACCCGCTCGAGCGGGCCACCCGGCTCGAGCAGTCGTTCGAGGGTGCCGCCCTCCGAGGTGAGACGGTCGACGGGACCACCCGGAGCGAGCAGGCGGTCGAGCGGACCACCCGGCTGGAGGGCCTGCCCGAGCGGCCGGTCGTTGGCCGCGAGCGACGACAGCTGGCTGATCACCTGCAACGGGCTGCCCTGGGTGCTCATCCCCGTGACCACACCGGTTCCGGCGACCGCCGTCCGGACGGTCACCAGGCTGGCTTCGGCGATTCCGAGACCGACATCGGCCGCCGCGAGACCGACACGCACCGGGAGGGTCATCAACGACACCAGGTTCATGGAATTACTGTAACCCGCGACACACAAGCATCGAGTGTCACGATCCGGTCAGTGCAGCACCTTCAGTCCGACGACGCATCCCACGATGCCCAGGATCAGGAGGATCTTCACCAGCGAGGAACTCTCGGCGCCGGTCACCATCGCGAACCCGACCGTGAGGGCTGCGCCGATACCGACCCAGACCGCGTACGACGTTCCGATGGGGAGACTGCGCATCGCGAACGCCAGACCCGCCATGCTGAGAATCAACGCGACGCCGAATACGGCACTGGGTCCGAGTTTGCTGAACCCGTCCGATCGGCCGAGGGCGGTGGCCCAGACGGCCTCCAGGATTCCCGACAGCACAAGCACGATCCACGCCATGACAAACCTCCGGGCACCGTCTTGTCGCTGGCCGGGTACGGTGCGCTCGTCCGGATGTCGTGTCGACGATTTCCACGGTACCCAACGGGGCGCTCCGCGCCTGTGAGTGGTGAGCGAGTCCACACACTCCCCGGACGCGCACGGGTCGCGAATGCGCCGATTATCTCGCAGATCGAGGTCGCCTCATTTATTGTCGAGCGAAACAGTGAATTGTGTGCGTATACCACGGAAGATAACGAGGCACATCATGATGCTCGGACTACTCGCGGCAATCAACAGCGCATTCACCCTCGGACTCGCCAACACGATCGGGACGTTCGGTGGGGTGGTTTTCAACCTGAACGTCGTAGCCTGAACTTCCTGCCTGTCAAGACAACTCCGCTCCCGCAACCCCGCTGTCGAATCGACGGCGGGGTTGTCTCGTGTGCGACGACCGGAGGCGACGGCACGCGGAGCGCAACTTTCCCATCCTTGCTCATGCGCCGAGAATTTCCCCCTTTTTCGGTAAAGAAGAATGGGTGATTTTATTGGGGGAATTCGCGTGCGTGTGTCGCCGCGAATTCTTCGGAGTTGACCTAGTGTCATCCGCAACGCGCACGGACAGCGCGCAACCACCCCTTCCCAGGGGCAACGATGGAGGTCATGATGCTCGGACTGCTCGGGGCACTCAACAGCGGTGTCACACTCGGATTGGCCAACACGATCCTGACGTTCGGCGGGGTAGTACTCAACCTCAACATCGTGGTGAACTGACGACCGGAATCCCAACCGCACGGGCCGGCGGTACCGCTCACAGGAATCTCCCAGGAAACCTACAGCGACGATCCAGCGTCGCGAGTGATGATGGGTTGCGTGAATAAGAAGCCTGTCGAAGCCCGCGTCCTCGTCGTCGACGACGAACCGAACATCCTCGAGTTGCTGTCCGTGAGCCTGCGGTTTCAAGGATTCGAGGTGGCGACGGCGACGACCGGGGCCGAGGGACTCGACACGGCCCGCACGTTCCGGCCCGACGCCGTGATCCTCGACGTCATGATGCCGGGAATGGACGGATTCGGCCTGCTCAAGCGGCTGCGCGCCGACGGTGTGGACGCTCCGGTGCTGTTCCTCACCGCGAAGGACGCGGTGGAGGACAAGATCAGCGGCCTCACCCTCGGCGCGGACGACTACGTCACCAAGCCGTTCAGCCTCGAAGAAGTGGTGACGCGGCTGCGCGTCATCCTGCGGCGGGCCGGGAAGGTGTCGGTGGAGGAGCAGTCCGCCCGCATCAAGTTCGCCGACATCGAACTCGACGACGACACGCGGGAGGTCTGGAAGGCGGGCGACCTGGTGTCGCTGTCGCCGACGGAGTTCACGCTGCTGCGGTACTTCATGGTCAACGCCGGCACCGTGCTGAGCAAGCCGCGGATCCTCGACCACGTCTGGAACTACGACTTCGGCGGTGAGGTCGGGGTGGTCGAGTCGTACGTGTCCTACCTTCGCCGGAAGGTCGACACCGGCGAGACTCCGCTGATCCACACCCTCCGCGGAGTCGGCTACGTGATGCGAGAACCGCGGCGATGACCGCGCCCGCGGCTCCGCAGGAGTCGGCCGAGGCGGTCGCCGCTGTCCCGAACAGGCCTGCGCGACGGTGGATTCGCTCGATGCCACTGCGCATCACGCTCGTCGGCGCGGTTCTCCTTCTCTCTGCGCTCGGACTCCTCGCGTCCGGTGTCGCGGTGACGTCGGCGCTCGAGAATTCGCTGACCAACCGCGTCGATCATCAGCTGCACGACGCGGCTCAGGGGTGGGCGAAGCCCGGCAAGTCGCGTCCGCTGCCGCCGCCGGTCGAACCGAACCTCGGCCGACCACCGAGCCCGTTCTACGTCCGCACGACGCTGCCGAACGGAACGGTCCTGCGCGAGATCAACGACGGATCCGAATCCCCCGCACTGCCCGAGAACCCAGCGTCCGGGCCCGAGACGGTCGGCTCGACCGACAACTCCGACGTGCGGTGGCGGGTGCTGACGACGACCGCGCCGGACGGAACCGAGACCACCGTTGCGATGACACTCACCGAGAACGACGAAACGGTGAACCGGCTGATCGTGTTGCAACTCATCATCGGTGTGGTGGTGCTGATCGTGCTGGGAGTGGTCGCGTACTTCGTGGTCCGGCGCAGTCTGCGTCCCCTCGTCGAAGTGGAGGAGACCGCCGCGGCGATCGCGTCGGGTGACTTGCACCGCCGTGTTCCGGAACGGGACGATCGTACCGAGATCGGACGACTGTCCGTGGCGCTCAACGGAATGCTCGCCCAGATCCAGCACGCGTTCGCCGCCACCGAGGCGTCGGAGGAATCGGCGCGGCGCTCCGAGGAGAAGATGCGGCGATTCGTGGCCGACGCGAGCCACGAGCTGCGCACCCCGCTCACCACGATCCGCGGCTTCGCCGAACTGTATCGACAAGGCGCGATGACCGACACGGAAACCCTGATGAGTCGCATCGAAGGGGAGGCGTCGCGGATGGGACTCCTCGTGGAGGATCTCCTGATGCTCGCCCGGCTCGATGCCCAGCGTCCCCTCGAGACCCGGCCCGTCGACCTGCTGTCGGTGGCCTCGGACGCCGTGCACGGGGCACGCGCCGTCGCCCCCGATCGGTCCATCGCGCTCGACGTCCGCCCCGGACCCGGGACACCCGAGGTGATCGGTGACGAGGCCCGGTTGCGGCAGGTCCTCGGCAACCTGCTCGCCAACGCCGTCAAACACACCCCCGCCACCGCGGACGTGACGGTGCGGCTGAGCACCACCGAACACAGCGTCGTGCTCGAGGTGGCCGACACCGGACCCGGTCTCAGCGCGGAGGACGCGGCCCGGGTGTTCGAGAGGTTCTACCGCACCGACGCCTCCCGCACCCGGGAGAGCGGCGGCAGCGGGCTCGGCCTGTCGATCGTCGCGGCCCTGGTCGCCGCCCACCGCGGGTCGGTGACCGTCGACAGCCGGCCCGGCGAGGGTGCGACGTTCCGGGTGGAACTGCCGCGGTCGAGCTGACCGTCAGTCGGGGACGTTGTCCCCGTGGCCGAGTTCGCGCAGCGCTGCCTTGAGCTTCGCCTGCGCCTCGTCGAGCGATTCCTGGGACGGATTCTGCTCGGCGTTGCTGATGTTGAAATCGCCGAGGTCGTAGGCCGGGAAGACGTGCACGTGCAGGTGCGGCACCTCGAGACCGGCGATCAGCAGACCCGCCCGCGGTGCGTCGAAAGCGGGGCGGACGGCCTGTCCAATTGTGCGGGCGACGTCCATGACCTTCGTCCAGATCTCACCGTCGACGTCCTGCCACTGGTCCACCTCCTTGCGGGGTACGACGAGGGCATGGCCCTGGGTGACCGGGGCGATGGTGAGGAACGCGACGACGTCCTCGTCCTCCCACACGAAACGTCCGGGCAGATCTCCGTTGATGATGGCGCTGAATACAGATCCCATGGCCGCCATTATGCGGCTTCGCCGCCCGTGAGTACTTATCAACCTCCCGCGGTTAACAAGTACTCACGGGTGCGAAGCGCACAGGAAACTCCCAGCCTCCGTCCAGGGTCATCGGAGCGTACGGGACGAATCTTGGACGCATGACGACGAATTCCCTCTCCCGCGCACCGGGCGCCATGGGACGACTCGAGACCCCCGAAACCTCCGAGACCGCGCCCGTGCTCGACGTTGTCGTGCCGGTCTACAACGAGGAAGCCGGACTCGAACGTTGCGTGCGCCGGCTCCGGCGGCACCTCGACGAGAACGTTCCCTACTCCGCCCGCATCACCATCGCCGACAATGCCAGCGTCGACGCCACCCTCGCCGTGGCGCACCGGCTGGCCGACGAGATCGACGGCGTCCGTGTCGTGCACCTCGACGAGAAGGGGCGAGGCCGCGCTCTGCGCGCGGTGTGGAGTGCCTCCGATTCCGAGGTGGTGGCGTACATGGACGTCGACCTGTCGACGGACCTCAACGCCCTGATGCCGCTCGTCGCGCCCTTGCTGTCGGGGCATTCGGACCTCGCGATCGGCTCCCGCCTCGCCCGCTCGTCGCGGGTGGTCCGAGGTCCGAAGCGCGAGTTCATCTCCCGCAGCTACAACCTCATCCTCCGTAGCGCATTGCACGCGCGGTTCTCCGACGCGCAGTGCGGGTTCAAGGCGATGCGGGCGGACGTCGCGCAGCGCCTGCTGCCGTTGGTCGAGGACACCGGATGGTTCTTCGACACCGAGCTGCTGGTGCTCGCGGAACGCGCAGGCCTCCGCATCCACGAGGTCCCCGTCGACTGGGTCGACGACCCGGACAGCCGCGTCGACATCGTCGCGACCGCCGTCGCCGACCTCAAGGGCGTGTGGCGGGTGGGCCGGGCACTGTCCACCGGATCGCTGCCGATCGGCAGCCTCCGCGACAGCTTCGGGCGCGAGCCGCTGGTGCCCGGAGTTCCCCGCGGCATGGTCGGGCAGCTGGCCCGGTTCGCCGTGATCGGCGTCGCGTCGACCGTCGCGTACGCGCTGCTCTACCTGATCCTGCATCCGATCATGGGCGCGCAGTGGGCCAACGCCGTCTCACTGCTCGTCACGGCCGTGCTCAACACGGCCGCGAACCGCGCGTTCACCTTCGGTGTCCGCGGATCCGAGGGTGCCGCCCGGCATCAGATGCAGGGCCTGCTCGTGTTCGCGTTCGGACTGCTGCTCACCAGCGGTTCGTTGTACGTCCTCCACTCGGCGGCCCCGGACGTGTCCAAGCACGTCGAACTCGCCGTCCTCGTTCTCGCCAATCTCGTTGCCACCATCAGCCGTTTCATAGCCCTTCGCTGGGTGTTCCGGAACGCACGCCACGAAGGAGCTCACGCATGACGACGACCCTCGAACAACCGAAGGTCGAAGCGGCCGAACCACCTCCCGCCCGCAGGCGGTGGGAGCCGTGGGCGCTCGCCGCACTGCTGGTCGGGACCGCGGTCGCGTACATCTGGGGGCTCGGCGCCTCCGGCTGGGCCAACTCGTTCTACGCCGCCGCGGTCCAGGCGGGTTCGGAGTCGTGGAAGGCGTTCTTCTTCGGATCCTCCGACGCCGCCAATTCCATCACCGTCGACAAGCCCCCGATGTCGCTGTGGCTGATGTCGCTGTCGGTCCGGGTCTTCGGGCTCAGCTCGTGGGCGATGCTGGTACCGCAGGCCCTCCTCGGCGTCGGTTCCGTCGCCCTGCTGTACGCCACGGTGAAGCGGTGGTTCGGCGCCCCGGCGGGTCTGCTCGCGGGTCTCGTGCTCGCGCTGACGCCGATCGCGGTGCTGATGTTCCGGTTCAACAACCCCGACGCCCTGCTGGTGCTGCTGATGATCGCCTCCGTGTGGGCGATGCTGCGGGCCGTGGAGGACGGACGCACCCGGTGGATGGTGCTGACCGGCGTGTTCGTCGGTTTGGGGTTCCTGACCAAGCAGCTTCAGGTGATGCTCGTCGTCCCGCCGCTCGCTCTGACCTATCTCTTCGCGGGACCGCCGAAGTTCGGCAAACGCCTCGCCCAGTGCTTCGCGGCGCTCGGCGCGATGATCGTCTCCGCGGGCTGGTGGTTGCTGATCGTCGAACTGTGGCCGGCGTCGTCGCGGCCCTGGATCGGTGGTTCGCAGAACAATTCGATCCTCGAACTCACGCTGGGCTACAACGGTCTCGGCCGGTTGAACGGTGAGGAGACCGGAAGTGTCACGCCCGGCGGCGGTCGCGGGGACGCCGCAGCGGCCATGGGCGGTGCCGGCGAGGCCATGGCGGGCGGCGGCTTCCCCGGAGGAGGCGCCCCCGGCGGTGGCGGTATGTGGGGTAGCACCGGTATCACGCGGATGTTCGAGTCGGCTCAGGGCGGTCAGATCGCCTGGCTGATTCCGGCCGCACTGATCCTGCTGGTCGCCGGTCTCGCACTGCGCGGCAGGGCACCTCGCGTCGACACCCAGCGTGCGTCGTTCCTCGTGTGGGGTCTGTGGCTGCTCGTCACCGGACTGACGTTCAGCTTCATGGCGGGCATCTTCCACGCGTACTACACCGTGGCACTCGCACCGGCCGTGGCCGCGCTGGTGGCAATCGGTTCGGTGACGCTGTGGCGTCGGCGGGACGCGCTGTGGGTGCGGGCGGTTCTCGCGGTGACACTGCTGGCCACCGCTGCCATGTCCTGGGTTCTGCTCGGACGTAGCGCGTCGTTCGTGCCGTGGCTGAAGTGGGCCGTGGTCGGCGTCGGCGTCGTCGCCGCGGTTGCCGTGCTGATCCCGGCGCTGACCCGCGGCCGGATCGCTGCCGTGGTCATGCTGGCTGCGCTGTTCACCGGCCTCGCCGGTCCGTCGGCCTACGCCGTCGACACCATCGCGACGCCGCACACCGGTTCGATCGTCTCGGCCGGACCCAACGTCGAAGGCGCCCGCGGAGGCCCCGGCGGAATGGGTGGCCCCGGCGGCATGGACGGTGCCGGACGCATGGGCGGCCGCACCGACGGTGCCGCGGTGCCCACCGCGCCGGGTGGCGCCGCTGCCGGCGCGACGGACGGCGGGGCGGCAGGGGCCACCGACCCCTTGGGCGGTATGGGTGCCATGGGCGGCGGCGCCGCCGGGGGACTGCTCTCCGGTAGCGAGCCGGGCGCGGAACTGGTGTCGTTGCTCGAACAGGACTCCGGCAACTACACCTGGGTGGCAGCGGCCATCGGATCCAACAGTGCATCCGGCTACCAGCTGGCCACCGAGGACCCGGTCATGCCGATCGGCGGATTCAACGGCAGCGATCCGTCACCCACGCTGGAGCAGTTCCAGCAGTACGTGGCGGACGGCAAGATCCACTACTTCATCTCCGGCGGCCGAGGCGGCGGAATGGGTGGAGACGGAACGGCATCGGAGATCTCCACCTGGGTCCAGGAGAACTTCACCGCCGTCACCGTCGATGGCGTGACCCTGTACGACCTCACGTCCTGACCGGAACCGGCTGTGAGTACTTGTTAACCGCCCGCGGTTAACAAGTACTCACAGCTGTTTCAGAGGGGGAACGAGATCTCGGGTGTGCGGCAGATCAGCAACCTCCGTACGCGGCCCGAACCGTCGAGCTGCGCAGAGGTGTTGAACGAGGCCTCGAAATCACCGTTCCGTGTGGTGCGTCCCAGAGCCAGCTCGACCTCTCCCACACGAGCTCCCGCGAGGACCTCGTGCACGAGCACACTCTTCTCGCGTTGCTGCAGGTACTCGACGAGACCGGCGCGATCCCCGACGAATTCGGCGGCACTCCCACCGCCGGTGGAGAATTGAACCGACATCCGGAAGTCGTCGGTGATCATGTTCAGGACGCGGTCGGGATCGTCCGAATCCATGATCGCGAACCACGCGACCAGCACGGGAATCGCAGATGTCGTCTCGTTCAGGTCAGTCGCGCTGCCCATGGGCCAACTCCTTTGTGAGAATGCTGAATTCCGTGTCGAAGGACACCTCGTACGCATCGATGGTTCCGTCGCTGTCGAGGTGCATGGCGGCGAGGAAGTAGCCGGTTGTCTTCATGTCGTTCTCGACGACGGAACCGTAGGCGAACTGGACGTCGCCGGCGCTGCTCGTTCGGAGCAGTACGTGTCGTCGATCGACCGGGGGCCGCCCCCTCAGGTAGTCGAGCATGTCGGCGCGGCTGTACCCCCTGCGGACGGTACCCGGGAGGACGATGGCGAACTCGATCGATTCGTCGAGCAGGGCAACTGCGTCGTCGATCCGGCCGCTGTCGAGGATCGCGTAGTACCGCTCGATTACGAGTGCATCGGTCATGAAATGAACTTAGTTCAACCCGACGCCGATTGTCGAGAGTCCTTGCCGCGACGGCTTGGGCGAAACTAAACTGAACTCACGTCAATTTGAGGAGAGTTCCATGCCGACCACCCATTCCCATCCCTGGCCCGAGACCGAACCCCCGGCGATGACGCCTGTCGCCGAGCACGACGATATCCGGGCGGTGGTCCGCCAATTGCTGGATCGGCATTCGACGCTCGAGGCCGGCCGTCTCGCCGCCGAGTCGGAAATCGGCTACTCGCCCGAGTTGTGGTCGCTTCTCGTCAAGGAGATGAACGTCGCCGCCCTGACGGTGCCGGAGGATCGCGGCGGCCTGGGTTACGGCGTGGTCGAACTCGGGATCGTTCTCGAAGAGTGCGGGCGCGCGCTGGTCAGCGAACCCGTACTCACGTCCGCGATGCTGGGAGTGCAGGCCCTGCTCACTGCCGACAGGTGCCCGCAGGTCGACGAACTGCTGGGGCGAGTCGTCCAGGGCGAACTCGTCGCAACCGTGACAGCCCTCAGCGCGGAGACCGATTTCGTCGACGCCACCCGAACTGGAGACCGCTGGTCGGTGTCCGGCCGCGCGACCAATGTCGTGCAGGGCGGGGCGGCCGATATCGTCGTGCTACTCGGCCGCGGTGACGAGGGGCCCGGCCTCTATGCGATCGATCTGCGTACCGCCCCGGTCCGGCGCACCGAGCTTCCGGTCATCGATCCCAGTCGGCGGCAGGCGAATCTGCTCTTCGGCGACGCGGCCGCGGTGCGTCTCGTCGGACCCGGCGACGCACTGCGGACGGCCGCATCGCTGCAGAGCCTGGGAGTGATCGGGCTGGCTTGCGAACACGTGGGAATCGTCGACCGCTTACTCGAAAGCACAACGGAATACACGATGCAGCGCCATCAGTTCGGGCGAGCGATCGGCTCTTTCCAGGCCGTCAAGCACCGGCTGGCCAACACTTTGGTCGAGTTGGAGAAGGCTCGATCGGCGGCGCGGTATGCGGCAGCCGTGTTCTCGGAAGACCCGGACTCCGCGGCGCTCCCGGCCGCGGTTGCGGGGGCGATCTGCACCGAGGCCGCGATCGCCACCGCCCTCGAGGCTGTGCAATTGCATGGCGGTGTCGGCTTCACCTGGGAACACGCGGCGCATTCCTACGTTCGCCGCGCGCTCGGTGACGAACCGCTTCTCGGTGATTCGCGGGCGCACCGCAGCCGCGTTGCGGATCTCGTCGGGCTCTGAATCGGGGCGTCTGCCCTCGGCTGAATCGAAACCTCTTGCTCCGCCCTATTGACGGACCATCTCCCACCCAGTAGAACTGAAGTGAATCCAGTTCAGTTTACCCCTCGAAAGGACACCGACATGGTGGACACCGACCACATCGTGCTCGAGAAGGACGGCGACGTCGCCCGCGTGTGGCTCAACCGCCCGCACAAGAAGAACGCGGTCACCGTCGAGCTGCTGCATCGCCTCGACGAGATCATCGTGGAGGTCGACAACGACCCCGACCTCAAGGTGCTCGTCCTGCGTGGACGCGACGGCACCTTCTGCTCGGGCTTCGATCTCGACGAGCTGCGGGAGAAGTACGTCGGCTCCACCACCGCGATGGACGTTGCCGTGCTGTCCGCCAAGGTGTGCGACCGCCTGTACTCGATGAACACACCGTCCGTCGCGGTGCTCGAAGGCTTCGTCACCGCAGGCGGTTTCGAGCTCATGATCTCCTGCGACTTCGCCATCGCCGCCGAGGACGCCCGTATCGGCGACTTCCACATCCGCCGCGCGCTGTTCGGTGGGGCAGGCCCGATCTACCGGCTTCCGCGGATGATCGGCATTCGGAAGACCAAGGAGCTCATGCTGACCGGCAAACTCCTGACCGGCAAGGAGGCGGAGGCCTTCGACCTGATCAACGCCTCGGCGCCGGCCGAAGACCTCGACAAGCTTCTCGCCGAGTTCATCGCCCCGATCGTCGACAAGAGCCCGTTCATGATGAAGCTCACCAAGATGTGCATCGACCGCGGTCTCGACGCGGACATCCAGTCGCTGATGGTGATGGAGCACCTCGCCGTCGGCAATGCGCTGCAGTCCGAAGACGCGCGAGAAGGCGTGAACGCCTTCCTCGAAAAGCGTGAGCCGGTCTGGGTCGGTCGCTGATCCGATACCGACCACGAATCCCGAGGAGAGAATGAGATGGGCGAGACACATATCGCGCCTGCGCTCGGCGCGAGCCGGTGCTCCCACTGCTCGACTGTCGCGTTCCCGGCCACCAGCCTGTGCTCGCAGTGCTCACGACCGGCGATGTCGCCGTTCACTCTGAGCACACGCGGAACGGTCTGGGCGTACACGGTTCAGCGGTTCGCCCCGAAATCTCCGCCGTATGTCCCGCCGCCGAACGGGTTCACGCCGTTCGCCGTCGGATACGTCGAACTCCCCGAGGGAATCAAGATCGAAGCCGTGCTCGAATGCCACGACTTCGACGAACTGGACGACGGGGCGCCGGTGACCTTGATCGCCACGGCGCCGGTGCCCCGCTTCGCCACCGATGCCTGTCTGAAGGAGATCCGCTGATGTCCACCGTGTCGATCGTCGGGGCGGGACTCTCGAAGTTCGGACGTCAGCCGGGCAAGAGCGGGCGACAGCTGGCACTGGATGCGATCGCGTCCGCGTTGACGGACGCCGGCATCGCGTGGACCGATGTTCAGGTCGCGTTCGGTGGCAGCGACGGGTCCGGGCTCGCCGACACCCTGGTCTCCGAACTCGGGCTCACCGGAATACCGTTCACCAACGTCAAGAACGGCTGCGCGACCGGCGGTAGCGCGCTGGTGTCTGCCGTCAACGCGATTCGCTCGGGCGCCGCCGACATCGCACTTGCGGTCGGATTCGACAAACATCCGCGCGGCGCCTTCGACCCGGCGCCGGAGGATTGGGGTCTGCCCGTCGGCTACGGCGAGGCAGGCCTGATGGTCACCACCCAGTTCTTCGGCATCAAGATCGCGCGGTACATGCGCGAACACGCGATCAGCGCACCGACTTTGGCCGCCGTGGCGGAAAAGGCGTATCGCAACGGCTCGCTGAACCCGAATGCCTGGCGCCGCGAACCGATTTCCGCTGAGGAAATCGCCGCAGCCGACATGGTCAACGACCCGCTGACGCGATACATGTTCTGCTCTCCCGGCGAGGGCGGCGCCGCCGTCGTCGTGGCGAGCGAGGCCGCCGCCCGGCGCCTCGGCGGAAGGCCTGTGCACTTGCGCGGAATCTCGGCGGGCACCCGCCGGTTCGGCTCCTTCGAGGTGTTCGGTCCGTCGATACAGGGCCGGGGAACTCCGCCCAGTGTGAGCACGTCCACCGCCGCCGCCGCGTTCGAGCAGGCCGGACTCGGTCCCTCGGATGTGGATGTCGCGCAACTCCAGGACACGGAGAGCGGTGCCGAGATCATGCACATGGCCGAGTGCGGATTCTGTGAGCACGGCGAGCAGGAGAAACTGATCGTGGCAGGCGAGACGGAGATCGGTGGCCGGATCCCGATCAACACCGACGGCGGATGCATCGCCAACGGGGAACCGATCGGCGCCTCCGGCCTCCGGCAGATACACGAGATCGTCACGCAGTTGCGCGGGGAGGCCGGTGCCCGACAGGTTCCCGGACACCCGCGCATCGGATTCACCCATGTCTACGGTGCGCCCGGAATCAGCGCCTGCACCGTCCTGTCCGTCTGAGGAAGAGCCATGAATCAAGCAACGATGCCCGACCTGGACCAGTTCGTGGATGAAGCGCGGGCGTGGCTGAGAACTGTTGCCGAACCGCGCACCCAGATCAAATGGGGAGTGGGATCCGACTCGGTCGCCGTCTTCGAGAATTGGACTGCAGAGCAGGAGCGCGACGAGACCGACCATATCCGTGCGTACGAACAGACGAAGTTCGATGCCGGCTGGGGCTCGATGAACTGGCCGGCCGAGTACGGTGGCCGTGGTCTGCCGATGTCCTATGTGCTCGCGTTCCGGCGGGAGGAGAACGCGTTCGACGTGCCGCGCCGGACCGAAATGTTCTCGGTGACTCAGCAACTGGTCGCTCCGGCGATCGCCCAGTGGGGAACGCCGGAACAATGCGAACGATATGTGCGTGCGATGCTTCGGACCGATATCATCGCCTGTCAGCTGTTTTCGGAAACCGAAGCCGGATCCGACCTGGCCGCCGTCCGGACGAGAGCAGTCGAGCAGGACGGCCGGTGGACGATTACCGGGCACAAGGTGTGGACGTCCGGCGCCCGGGTCGCCGACGTCGGGGTCGCGGTGTGTCGCACCGACCTCGAGGCGTCCAAACACGCGGGCCTCACGGTGTTCCTGGTCCCGATGGATGCTCCCGGAGTCACCGTCCGGCCCATCCGCCAGATGACCGGGGGTAGTTCCTTCAACGAGGTCTATCTCGACGGCGTCGAACTGTCGGACGACTACCGGCTGGGGCCGGTGGGTGAGGGGTGGTCGGTCGCCTTGACGGTGCTGGCAGCCGAGCGACTCGACGCCGGGAACCTGGGTCTGGCCAACGCCGATCACGCCGTCGAACTCGCCCGTCACCTCGACCGGCAGCTGAGCGAGATCGAGCGTGACAAGGTCGCGGATCTCGTGACGCGCAGCTACGTCCAGCGGGTGACCGGTATGCGGGTGGCCGCGGCAGTGGTCGCAGACAAGGACCCCGGTCCCGAGGCATCGGTGGGTAAGTTGCTCGCCACCGACACCATGGCACGTACCTCGGAGGTCGTCCGGTTGTTGCTGGGGCGCGATCTGATTGCCGACTCGGGCGAGTGGGGAACGTTCGCGTGGACGGAGCATGTGCTCGGCGCACCCGGGTACCGGATCGCGGGCGGTACCGACGAGATCCAGCGCAACATCCTCGCCGAGCGTGTTCTCGGTCTACCGAGGGAGCTGCGCCGATGACCACGAACGGCACGCTCGGCGACCGCGTGGCCCAGCGCCTGCGCGAGCAGAGCCCTGGCCTGGACGTCGGCGCACTCGAGCCGCTGCTCGGCGGGCATTCCGGTTTGACGTACAAAGTGCAGACCAGCGACGGCGACCTCGTGATCAAGGCGGTTCCCGAGGGGCAAAGCCCCATCGGGCGACACGATATGGTGCGCCAGGCGCGGATCATGGGAACACTCGGTGCGACAGAAGTTCCCGTGCCCCGGATCGTCGCCGTCGACGAGGACGGGCCGGCGTGGTTCGCGATGGAGTGCGTGGCCGGGGAATCACTCGAGCCGGTGCTCGATTCCCCTCCGGTGGAACCGGCTGTCGCGGCGGCGCGGATGCGCCGCGCGGCCGCGGTACTGCCGCTGCTGCATGCGGTGCCGGTCGACACGATCCCGGCGGCCGGGGATCCGTTGTCGCCCGGTGCGGAGTTGGCGCGGTGGAAACGAACGCTGGACGCCGTTCCCCCCGACCTCGTCAGCGGCGGCGACGAACTCTTGCGCCTCCTCGCCGCCGATCTCCCCGAGGCGCTGCCACCGACGTTGGTGCACGGTGACTACCGGCTCGGCAACATCATTGCGCGTGACACCGAGCCGGCGGCGTTGATCGACTGGGAGATCTGGAGCCTGGGCGACCCGCGGGTCGAATTGGGCTGGTTCCTCGTGTTCGCCGACGGCGCGAACTTTCCCGGGGTGGGGCGCGCGGTGCCGGACCTGCCGTCCGAGGACGAACTGGTCGGCCTCTACACCGGGGGCAACCCGGCGCTGCCGAACATGAACTGGTTCAACGCGCTCGGCCGCCTGAAGATGGCGGCGATCATGGGCCACAACCTGCGCCGGCACCGCGAGGGCCGCCACCACGACCCCGACCAGGAACGGCTGCCCGACACCATCTCACAGCTCATTCGCAGTGGCACTGCGCTACTCGCCTGATCAGAAAGGACGACACGTGGACTTCGGATACTCCGCACGCACCGAGCGACTGCTCGAGCAGCTACGGACCTTCATGGAAGAGCACGTCTATCCGGCCGAGGCCGTGTACGACGAGCAGATCCGTGCAAATTCCAACCCTCACGAGCAGCCGAAGGTCATGCTGGACCTGCAGGCGAAGGCCAGAGAACTCGGATTGTGGAACCTCTTCATGACGCACGCCGGGCGGGGCGCCGGGCTGACCAACCTCGAGTACGCCCCCCTCGCCGAGATGGTCGGACGCTCGGTGATCGGCAACGAGGCCGTCAACTGCTCGGCACCCGACACCGGCAACATGGAAATTCTCGCCATGTACGGCACCCCGCAGCAGCAGTCGCGCTGGCTGGAGCCGCTCCTCGACTGCACGATCAGGTCGGCATTCGCGATGACCGAGCCGGACGTGGCGAGTTCGGACGCCACGAACATCACCTCGACCATCCGCCGCGAGGGCGACGAGTACGTCCTGAACGGCCGGAAGTGGTACACCTCGGGCATTCTCGACCCCGACTGCAAGCTCGTCATCTTCATGGGCAAGTCCGATCCCGAGGCTCCGACGTACCGGCAGCAGAGCATGATCCTGGTGCCCGCAGATGCCCCCGGCATCGAGGTGCTCCGCGATCTGCCCATGTTCGGCTACCACGACCGGCTCGGCCACGGCGAGGTCCAGTTCACGGACGTGCGGGTGCCGGCCGACCACATGCTCGGCGCCGAGGGCGACGGGTTCGCGATCGCGCAGGGCCGACTCGGGCCGGGACGCATGCACTACGCGATGCGGGCGATCGGCATGGCCGAACGCGCCCTCGAGCTGATGTGCCGACGAGTGCTGCAGCGCACTGCATTCGGTGCTCCGCTCGCCGACCGCGGTGTGGTGCGCGAGTGGATTGCCCGTAGCCGGGTGGAGATCGATCAGATCCGGCTACTCGTCCTGAAGTCGTCGTGGCTGATGGACACGCGCGGAAACGGCGCTGCCCGTTCGGAAGTCGCCGCGATCAAGGTGGCCGCCATGGAGATTGCTCATCGCGTGGTCGACCGCGCGGTCCAGGCGCACGGCGCCGCAGGAGTGAGTGACGACACGATCCTGGCCAGGCTCTACGCCATCACCCGTGCACTGCAAATCGCCGACGGCCCGAACGAAGTCCATCTGCGCACGATCGCGCGCCTCGAACTGAAGAAATACGCATGAACACGACTGAAGAGTTGAAGGGCAAGGTCGCACTCGTCACGGGCGCCACCCGGGGGCTCGGATACGCCATCGCCAGTGGGCTGGCCGCCGCGGGAGCCACCGTGATCGTGTCGAGTCGCAAGGAGGAGGCATGCGTCTCCGCGGCCCGGGCAATCTCCAGGGACACCGGTGGAATCGCCGAACCGCTGGCATTGCACGTCGGGAAGTGGGACGCGATCGAACTTGCGGTCGACCACATTCTCACCCGGTTCGGAACGCTCGACGTCGTCGTGAACAATGCCGGTATCGCGCCCCTGTCCCCGACACTCGAGTCGGTGTCGGAGTCGCTGTTCGACAAGACGATCGAAGTCAACCTCAAGGGCCCGTTCCGGCTCATGGCGGTGGCCGGTGCCAGGATGAGTGCGGCCGGGGGCGGTTCGATCATCAACATCTCGAGCATCGGCGCGCTGCGCCCCAGCCCGCCCGAGGCGATGTATGCGGCGTCGAAGAACGGGCTCAATGCGCTGACGATGGCCTTCGCGCAGGAATACGCGCCCCGGGTGCGGGTGAACTGCATCATGCCGGGCGGATTCGCGACCGACATGGCGGCGGACTGGGACGACGAGTTCGTCGGGAAGATCGTCGACCGGCTCCCGGCCGGACGTCTGGGGCGTCCGGATGAAATCGCCGGCCTCGTCGTGCATCTGGCCGGCGACCGTGCCGGGTACACCACGGGCGCGATCATCCCGGTAGACGGCGGACGCACCGCCGTCTACTGATGCGGGTGCCACGAACACGAGTAGGAGCCAACCACATGCAGGTACCCGATCTGTTCCAGCTGAGCGGTCGCGTCGCCGTCGTCACGGGTGCGTCGTCCGGATTGGGAATGGGATTCGCGCGGACGCTGGCCTCGGCCGGCGCCACGGTCTTTGCGGCCGCCCGCCGAGTCGATCGGCTCGCGGCACTGGCCGAGGAGGTCGACACCGTGGTCCCGGTCGAATGCGACATCACCGTCGACGCCGACCGCCGCCGGCTCGTCGACCGCGCCCGCGAGCGCACCGGCCACGTCGACGTCCTCGTCAACAATGCCGGTAAGCCCGGACCTCCGAACGCGGAGGACGAAACCGCCGACGGGTTCGCGTCGATTCTCGACGTCAACCTCGCGGCGGGTTTCCATCTCTCCACGTACGCCGCGTCGGCCGTTCCGGAGGACGCGGGGATATCGATCATCAACATCTCCTCGGTGATCGGGCTGGTGTCCACCGCTCCCATCGGCGGTGCGAGCTACGCGGCGTCGAAGGCGGGCATCCTCGGGCTGACCCGCGAGCTGGCGGGTCAGTGGGGCAGGCGGGGCGTCCGTGTCAACGCCGTCGTTCCCGGATGGTTCGATACCGAAATGACCGACGGACTGTTCAGCAATCAGCGTTCAGCCGACTGGGTGCGCCGCAACACGATGCTCGGCCGCGGTGGCCGCGCGGGCGAAGTGGACGGTGCCGTGCTGTTCCTCGCATCCGATGCGTCGTCGTATGTCACCGGACAGACGCTCGTCGTCGACGGCGGCTGGGCAGCCAGGTAGGCGACAGGACAGTGGCCATCGAGACGATGAAAGCCGTGCGCTTGACCGCCTGGGGCGAACCCGCTCAGGTCGTGCCGGTCCGGCTCCCCGAACCGCAGGGCGCCGAACTGCTGATCGAGGTCCGGGCGGCTGGGCTCTGCAGGTCCGACCTGCACGTCATGGACGCACCCGCCGGTGTGTTCGACTATCCGCTTCCCCTCACGCTCGGGCACGAGGTGGCCGGAACCGTTGTCGACGCGGGCCCCGGCGCCGACAGTTCGTGGATCGGCGAGTCCGTGGTGATCCACGGTGTCTGGTCCTGCGGGGCGTGCCGCAATTGCAGACGGGGCCGGGAGAATTACTGTCACGACCTGCGTCGGCGGGCCGACGGCCGGCTCCCCGCGATCGGCAACGGTCTCGGCTACGACGGCGGTCTGGCCGAGGCCATGATCGTTCCGTCCGAACGGTTCGTGGTGCGCACCCGGGGGCTTGCTCCCGAGAGTGCCGCCCCGCTCGCCGATGCGGCCCTGACGGCCTACCACGCGATCCGCACGAACCGGGATCTCGTCGACGGCCACTCCGTCGCGGTAGTGGTCGGCGTCGGGGGACTGGGACACCTCGCCGTCCAGATTCTTCGTGCCCTCGGCGCAGGCACCGTGTTCGCCGTCGATCCGCGCCCGGAATCGCGCGCGCTCGCGATGCGGCTGGGAGCCGACGCGGCATTCGCGGACATCGCCCGGATCACTCAGTCGATCGACGCTGATGTGGTCTTCGATTTCGTGGGTTCATCGGCCACCACGGAGGCGGCTGCAAAGTTGCTCGGTCCCGGTGCCCGCCTGGTCACCGTGGGCAGCGGGGGAGGCCGGCTGACGGTCGGCAAAGACCTCGGACTACCCAACGGCTGGCAGGTCAGCGCCCCGTTCTGGGGAACACGCGCGGATCTCGAGGCGGTGATCGACCTCGCGCATCGAGGGCTGCTGAGCGTCGAATCGACCGCGTACCGATTGGACGACGCCCTCGACGTATACGACCGGCTGCGCCGCGGAGCGATCCGCGGTCGCGCCGTCCTCGTGCCGTGACCGGCGAAAAGATTGCGCGATGCTGCGTGTGATGACTGAGAATGACAGTGGTTCGGTAAACAGGAGGTCTGCGAGATGTGGGAGTTGGCTCGCGAATTCGTTGCTCGCGCAAAGAGTTCGCCGGATGAGATCGTGGTCGTCGACGCCTCGGGCGAGTACACCGCTGCGTGCGTGGTCGCGGCCGCGACCGAGCTCGCCGCACTGTTGGCCAACGCCCCCGGGGGGTCGCCCACCGTGCTCGTGCAAGCGGACAACAGTTGGCGGACACTGACTGCGGCACTCGCGGTCGGACTGCGGGGCGGTGTCGTCGCCGTATTCAGCAGGCATGCCACCCCGTCGGAGTTCGCCGTGGCCCTACACGACATCGCGCCCGATGTGGTGATCGCGGACCGGGAGTCTCTTGCCCACTGGGGTGTACCCGACGGCCGCTTCGGTGAAGAGTCGACCGCGCTGGGCGGCTGGGCGGTGCGCTGGTCGCGATCACCGGTCAGCGACGTCGGGCGGTGGAACGGCGGGATCGCGATCGCGATGACGTCCGGGTCGACGGGGCATCCCAAGTGCGTGGTCCAGTCGGAATCTGCGATCCGGTACGCGTGCCGTTGCACGATCGACGCGGTCGGACTCGAACCGGGGGATCCGGTTGCCGCATTCGTCCCGCTCTCGTCGGTGGCCGCGTTCTGCTTCGGGCTGTACCTCCCCGCGATGCTGGCCGCGCCGATGGTCTGTATGGACGGCTGGAAGCCTGCAACCGCCCTCGAGGTGGTGAGGAAACACCAGGTTGCGTGGACGATGCTCGTCCCGACCATGGCGCTCCAGCTGGCCGTCGCGCCGGACGCGTCGGGCGCGCTGACCTCGCTGCGCGCGATGACCGTCGGCGGCGGCCCGATGGACGCCGGTGCGCTCGGTCGCGCCGAGCAGACTCTCGGGACGACGTTTCTGCGGGTGTTCGGTATGTCCGAGTGCCTCGGGCACACCACCCCGCTGCCCTCGGACGAGCCGGCCGTACGCCTGGGCCGGGACGGTCGTCCGTTCCCCGGTACCGTCGTCCGAGCAGTCGACGAACAGGGCGCGCCACTGCCACCGGGGCGGGTGGGCGATGCCCAGGTCGCCGGACCGTCCCTCTTCGTCGGGTATGCGCGAGCCGGGGCTCCGACACCGCCCGACCTCACGGCGGACGGATTCCTGCCCACCGGCGACCTCGTCGAAGTCGCGGAGGACGGGAGCATCCGGGTGATGGGGCGGCAGAAACAGATCATCATTCGCGGGGGTCGCAATATCGATATCAACGAGGTCGAGGCCGCCATCGCGCGCATCCCGACCGTCTCCCAGGTGTGCGTGGTACCGGTGCCGGACGACCTCCTCGGTGAACGCGCCGCAGCCCTGGTCGTGAGCACGGGTGCACCGGTTACCCTCGGTGAGGTGACCGCGCACCTCGGAGACGTCGAGTTTCCGAAGTTCAAGTGGCCGGAGTTCGTCTTCACGATCGACGATCTGCCGCAGAACCGCGTCGGGAAACTGTCTCGACCGGATGCGGTGGACCTCGCAACACGCCTGCTCGCCGGTACCGAGAGCCACTGATCTCCACCCGACTTGACCTCAGTTCAGGTAGTCTTACCGGTACCGACCCGACAACAGATGGATGGGGATCCCGTGTCCGTAGAAGCCATGACGCTCCGCGATGGTCCGCGTTCCAAGCGCGGGCTCATCCTCACGGCCGCGATCGAACGCTTCGGGGAAGTGGGCTTCGAGCACACGAAGTGGGCGTCGATCGCCGGCGAGGTCGGTATCGGCCAGACTGCGCTCTACCACTATTTCGAGTCCAAGGCGCACTGCCTGCTGACCATCATGCGTCTCGAACTGGCAGAGTCCCTCGAGCGATTCACGGCCGCGATCGAGGGCGTGGACGACCCGGTGGAGGCGTTGGGTGCCGCCGTCACCAGTGCGCTGGAAGCGACCCCCCGGGACGCCCTGCAGCGTCGCATCCTCCAGAGTCACATGGATCTGCTCGCCACCCCACGTCAGTCCGAGAAGGAAGAAGCCGAGCGCCAGACCTCACGTGCGCTGGTGAACTCGATCGAAGAAGCGTGGTCTCTCCTCATTGCGAAGGGGATGGGCGCCGGAGTCTTCGCCGACGCCGATCCACGTCTGATGGCCCGGCTGGTCCTCGGACTCGTCGTCAGCGTGTGGCGTTGGTACCGGCCCGGCGGCGACATGAGTCTCGACCAGCTCAACCGACAGGTTCGCGACGCCACTCTGCGTATCGTCCGCGCGTAGCGCGCGGCGTTCGTGGAGGGGCTTTTGCACGCCCTCAGTAATTGAACTTAATTCAGGTCAGTATTGGAGCGATGAATGTACAACTTGATCGTCTTGGCCGCCCGTCCCCACGACTGGAGCCACGAGCAATTCATCGAGTGGTGGCGCGGGGAACATGCCGACGTGACCTATCCACTCCCCGGCCTGCGGCGATGGCAGCACACCGAAGTGCTCGACGCGATGGACGACAGGTCCCGGGAATGGGACGGCGTGTCGATCCTGAGCTTCGACTCCCGCGAGGACCTCGATGCCGCGCTCGCCAGCCCGCAGTGGCAAGCCGCGGTGGACAACGTCGGCCGGATGCGTGGAAAGCGCATCCTCGTCATGGGCGAGGAGAAAACGATGGTCGAAGTGGACAGCGGCACACCATGAGGGCTCGGTGGATGGAGCCGGGCTGCTACGAGGTGACGCCCGGCGTGCACCGAGTACCCCTCCAGATGCCTGCCGACGGTCTCGGAGCGGTGAACGTCTACGCCCTCGAGACTCCGGACGGCCTGGCCCTCGTCGACGGTGGTTGGCGAGTCGACACGACCTTCGGGGAGATGGAGCGCGCACTGCGCCGGATCGGTCACGGCACCGAGCAGATTCACGACATCTACGTCACCCACGTGCACCGCGATCACTACACGTTCGCCGTCGAACTCCGCCGCCGTCACGGTTCACGCGTCCATCTCGGTGTAGCCGAGGCGGACGGATTGGCGGCTGTCGGCGCACTCGGCAGCAACGTCCCGACGGATTCGCTCCACGAACTCCGCCGCGCCGGAGCCCCCGTCCTGGCCGACACCGTCGAGGCCCTGACCGCCGCGGAGCCGTTCTACCCCTCGGACTGGGAAGAGCCCGACCACTGGCTCGCCGCGGGTCCGCTCCGGATCGGGCAGCACGCTGTCGACGTCGTGCACACGCCGGGCCACACCAAGGGGCACATGGTCTTTCATGATACGCAGCGCGGACTGCTCTTCAGCGGAGACCACGTACTGCCCTCGATCACCCCGTCGATCGGCTTCGAGCTCGGTGAGTGGGACCTGCCCTTGGGGCGTTACCTCGACTCGTTGTCCGGATTGCTCGACCGCCCCGATTCGCAACTCCTGCCGGCACACGGAGATCCGACGCCGAGCGTCCACGTGCGAGTCGAAGAGCTTCTCGCGCATCATGACCGGCGATTCGCCGCCATGCGCGACGCGCTGGCCACGCTGGGACCGGTCACCGCGACGGCCGTTGCGGAGGCCATTCCGTGGACCCGTCACGAACGGCCGTTCGCCACGCTGGATCCGTTCAACCGGATGATCGCCACCTGTGAGACCCTCGCGCACCTCGACACCTTGGCCGACCGCGGCCAGATCACCGTCCGAAGCCGAGGCGATCGCGACGTCTTCGCCGTCGCATGAGCGGAAGGAACCCTGTGCAGAGCCGTGAGCTGAAACTGGCACGCCATCCCCAGGGGAAGGTTCGGCCGGACGACTTCTCTCTCGACGTGGTGAGCGTTCCCGAGGAACTGGGTCCCGGTGACATCCTCGTTCGCAACTCGTGGCTGTCGATCGACCCGTCCGTCAGGATGCGCCTCGGTCCCACCAGCCCCGCCGGCTACCTGCCCCCGTTCCGCATCGGGGAGACGCTGACCGGGTTGGCCGTCGGCGAGGTAGTCCGATCTCGTGCCCCCGGCTTCGAGCCGGGCGACATGGTGCTGCACATCAACGGCTTTCGTGAGTTCGCCGTGATCCGGCAGGACGGCGACACCCTGGCCGGGGCGGGCGGTGTGACACGACTCGACACGACCGAGCATTCGCCGCAGTCGTATCTCGGAGCGCTCGGCAGCTCCGGGCTCACCGCCTATGTGGGGTTGCAGTGCATCGGCGAACTCACGGGCGACGATGTCGTCTGGATCTCCTCGGCGGCCGGAGCGGTCGGCAGCCTCGCGGCGCAGATTGCGCGGATCCGAGGTCACTACGTGGTCGGCAGCACGGGATCCGCCGAGAAGGCCCGGTTCCTGTCGGAGGAACTGAAACTCGATGCCGCGTTCGATTACCACACTCCGGATCTGATCGGAGCTCTCGAACGCGCGGCACCGAACGGCATCGATCTGTATTTCGACAACGTGGGCGGAGCGCATCTCGAGGCCTCCCTGTATCACCTCCGGCGAGGAGGCCGGGTTGCCATGGCGGGCGCCGTCGCGTCCTATGACGCGGAGGCGCCGACTGCAGGCCCGAACAATCTCTTTCAGATCGTGGCAAAGAACCTCACAGTGAGGGGGTTCCGGGCCGGTGCATACGAACATCTGCTCGGCGACATGCGGGCCGAGGTCGGGAGCTATCTCCGCGACGGCCGGCTAGTTGCTGCGGAAACCGTGTTCGACGGTCTCGAGTCGGCACCGGATGCCATCATCGCGATGCTGCGCGGCCGCACCGTCGGAAAGACGCTGTGCCGTCTACTCTGATGCTCCGGCGGCTACACCGACGAACATGGCCTCCGCATCACGCGGAGGCCATGTTCTTCTGCGCAGCTCAGGCCGCCGTCCACCCACCGTCTGCGTAGATCTCCGAGCCGGTGACGAAGCTGGAGTCGTCGCCGGCGAGGAAGGCGACCGCGGCCGCAATCTCCTCACCGCGTCCGAGCCGTCCCATCGGCGTGCGGGCCAGCATCTCGCGATGACGCTCGCTGCCCTCCCAGCGCTCGAGCAGCGGGGCCGTACCGATGAACCCCGGGTGTAGCGAATTGACCCGCACTCCCGCTTTCGCCCAGTGCAGGGCGGCGTTCTTGGTCATCGTGCGGACGGCGCCCTTGGCCGCCGCGTAGGCGACGCTGTTACCCAGACCGCCCACGGTTCCCAGGATCGAGCACATGTTCACGATCGAACCGCCGCCGCTACGCTCGATCAGTGGGCCGGCATGTTTCATGCCCAGCCAGGTGCCGGTCTGGCCGACCCCGATCACGCGATCCCAATGGGATCGGGTTTCGTCCGCGGCCGTGGCGACGCTGCCGATGGCGGCGTTGTTGACCAGGGCGTGCAACGCGCCGAACGTCGCCTCGGCTGCTGCGACGACCGCCTCCCACTGTTCCTCGGACGAGACGTCCAAGGCGTGCGCGGCATGTCGCTCGGGACGGGCGAGAGAGCGGAGCAGATCGTGGCAGGCCGACTCGTCGAGATCCGTCACGACGACGTGAGCGCCTTCCTCGGCGAGCCTGTGGACTATCTCGACGCCGATTCCACCGGTCGCACCCGTCAACAGGACGACCTTGTCGCGAAGTCGGTCAGGGCCGACAGTCATCGTGACTCCTTGTCACTCGTTCGGATCTGGCAGGGCACATCGACATCACAGATTGCTCAGTACGTTCCGGCCACCGATGAGCATCGCGAACACGACGCCGATGCTGGTCACTGCCGTCATGAGCAGCGCCATCGCAGCCACCAGCGGGTAGGAACCGTTCTCCCACAGGTCGAACAGCAGCGTACCCATCACCTGGGTCGTGGCGGCGCGGACGAGCAGGGAGGCGGCGAACTCGTGGGTGAGCAGGATGAACATCAGGGCGACGGCACTGAGTACGGTCGGCCTCATGAGCGGCAGGATCACCCGGACATTGGTGACGAACGGGCTCGCGCCGCTCGTCGCCGACGCCTCGGCGTAGGTCTCCCCGAGCGACAGCATCGCCGTCATCTGCATTCGAGTGGAGAAGGGCACCATCAGCACGACGTAGACGAGGATGATGACCGCTTTGGTGCCGTAGAGGATCAGCGGAGGCTGGGTGTAGGTCAGCAGGAACCCGACACCGAAGATCACCGCTGGAATGCCCAGGGGGAGGGCTGTGATGACGTCACCGACAGTCCCCAGGACGCGGTGTTTGCGACCGCGCACGAGCAGGGTGGCGGTGAGGTAGCCGATCGGCACGCAGATCACGACCGCCACGACCGAGGTGAGGAGACTCGTGTACACCGAGTCGACGATGCTCGCGGTCTGGAAGAGCGCCCGGAAGTTGTCGAGGGTGAACAGATTCCAGGACAGCGATTCCGACCAGTACGGAGACACGGCCACGATGGCCAGTCCGATCAGCGGAACGACGAGGGCGAGAATCGCGTACACGGAGATCGCCACCGCGGCCCACACCGAGCGACCGGTGTTCGGTGCGAACGCTTTTCCCCCGTGGGTGACGAAGCGCGACTGATTGCCGAGAAGCATCTTCTGTGCGAGCACGACGACGACTCCGAAGATGACGAGCGGTGAACCCGCCGCCGCGGCCGCCGCGAAGTCCGCCGGCGACTCGGACACACGCCGATACATCTCGGTGGTGAGCACCTTCACACCGGAGTTCTGCCCCAGCAGGAGCGGTCCGGTGAACTGTCCCAATCCGAGGAGCAGCGCAATTCCGCCGCCGTACACGAGCGATGGGCGAAGCAGCGGAAGGACCACGCGAAAGAACACTCCGAGCGTCGACGAACCGCTGATCTGTGCAGCCTCGAGGTGCTCGGAACTGATGTTCTGCATTCCCGCGCTGACGAAGAGGTAGACGAAGGAGGTGAGCCCGAAACCGGTGAGAATGATGATCCACGGCGTGCTGTAGACATCGATCGGTCCGGAATCCACGTGGTTCCACCAGGGAAGTTTCCGCAGGAGTGCGTTCAGGTACCCGGGTCCCGGAGAGAGGAGGAATGCCCACCCGACGACGTTGGCGACCGCGGGCATCACGATGGGCAGAATGGGGACGATCCGGAGGAAGCTCAGCCGTCGTGGCAGCCTGGTGGCCGCGAACGCGAGCACCGTGCCCAGAACCATTGCGATAGCGAGCGACGTGACGGCGAGGGCGATGGTCGTCCGGATGGTTTGACCGATGTCGTACCGCCCGTACTGGGCCTGATATCCGCGTGCGCCGTCTTCGAACGCCAGCGACTGCAGCCGGAAGAGCGGGAGCACGATGAGGTATGCGAGAACCGCCATCAGCGCGCCGTATCCGAGCCGCGTTCGCCACACCGTGCTGACCACGAGCGGACGCGCGCCGCGGTGTACGGCAACCGTAGCCATCATGCCTCCGATCGGGCGGTGGCCTGGGCGAGCACGGGAACCTGCAGATCGACGTGCCCGTCGGGGTGCGGGAACACCCGCAGTGCGGTGGGGGAGAAGCTGACCACCAGGGGGGATCCCGTGGCGGCGCCACGCAACCAGGGCCCGTGTTGTGCCGCATCCGCGCGAAGGTACAACCGCTCGCCTCCGGCGTTCACCGTGACGTCGAAATGGCGACCCCCGTACTCCGAGGTGACGAGTTCACCCGCGAGGCCGACATCACCCGGGGCGACCTCGTCGAGCGAACGACGAAGTGCGAGGTCGTCGGGACGCATTCTTCCCACTGCCGCGTCGCCGCTGATGTGTCCGCCCTGGACGCCGGCCGCGTCGAGATCTACCGGAGTACCCGCTCGCGTCGTCCAACCCTCGTGCCGCCGGACGAGTTCGAGTCGATTCGCCATGCCGATGAACGCGGCGACATAGTCGGAGGACGGGGACTCGTAGACCCGTTCCGGGGTGTCGTACTGCTCGATCCTGCCCGCCTTCATGATGGCGAGTCGGTCGCCGAGCGCAAACGCCTCGGCCTGGTCATGGGTGACGAATACGGCCGTGAAGCCCAGACGTTGATGAAGCTGATGAATCTGGGACCGCACCTGATCGCGCAGTCGTGCATCGAGATTGCTCAGGGGTTCGTCGAACAGTACCAGATCGGGTTGTGCGACCAATCCGCGCGCCACCGCCACTCGCTGTTGCTGCCCACCGCTGAGTTGGGAGGGATACCGGTCGAGCAGGGCTCCGCAGTCCACCATTCCTGCTGCGGTTTCGATCTGCCCGGCGGCGATGGCGCTCTTCATTCGTCGAACCTTCAGCGGGTATCGGATGTTTTCGCGCACCGTCATGTTGGGCCACAGCGCGTAGGACTGGAAGACCATGCCGATGTTGCGCTTGTAGGCCGGAACGTTGACCCGGGTCGACGCATCGAAGACGGTGTGGTCCTTGAACGTGATCGACCCGCCCTCGGGTGTCTCGAGGCCGGCGATGCAGCGGAGCGTGGTCGTCTTCCCGCAACCGCTGGGGCCGAGCAGGACGAGGAATTCACCGTCCTCGATGTCGAGGTCGAGTTGATCGACGATGGTGTTGGACCCGAAGGTCTTGGTCAGGTTGGAAACCCTGAATTGCGATGTCACCTGGCACCTGCTTGGTTGCGAGTGGTTTGTCGGGAGGGCGTCCGTCGGGCTCCTGGCTTCGGAGCGGGGACGTAGATAAAGTGAATTCAGTTCATATCACGATAGCCGGGGTCGGGGCGACGGGCAAGAAGTTTCCGGGCCGGTGCGGGTCACGGCGACGAGCGCTTCGGAGTCCTGGCGCCCGCGGATGTTCCACCGTCGATCATGAGATCGGTGCCGGTGACATAGCTGCTGTCGTCGCTCGCGAGGAACAGGATGGCCTTCGCCACCTCGTGTGGCATACCCCGGCGTTGCAGCGGAATGCTTTTCACATACGCGTCCATGTCGTCGTCGGCGAAGTCGGCGCCCGCGGTGATGGCCGTATCGATGCTGCCCGGGCAGACCGCGTTGACCCGGATGTTCGATTCCGCGAACTCCAGCGCCGCAACGCGTGACAGGGCCCGGACGCCGAACTTCGACGCGCCGTACGCACCGAGTTCGGCGGTGGCGAGGACGCCGCGCAGCGAAGACAAATTGACGACCGACCCTCCTGTGGTCATCGCGGCGCCGGCCGCCTGCAGTCCGAGGAAGGTGCCCACCAGGTTGAGGTCGATCATGCGTCGCAACTCGGCGACCGAGGTCTGCATGATCGACGCCTTGGAGGCGGCGCCCGCGGAGTTGACGAGAATGCGCATCGGATGCCCGCGCTCCGCCATCTCGGTGGTCACCCGGGTCCACTGGGATTCTTCGGTGACGTCGAGGTGTCGATAGTGTGCTCTCGCACCGAGTTTCGCCGCAACACTGTTGCCCAGCTCGTCGTCGACGTCGCACAGGTACACGGTCGCCCCGTGGGCGTGGAAGAGTTCCGCGGTCGCGGCGCCTATCCCGCGTGCAGCACCGGTCACGAGAGCGCAGGTGTCACGCAGTCGCGCGTCGTGGGTGGTCACTGGATGAACCGCTTTTCCCAGTCGGACTGGTATTCGGTGAGCGATTCGGGCGTCAGATCGGAAGTGTTGGGCAGCGCGATGTCCTGCGCGTGCGCGACGCTTCCTTCGATGTCGGGCAGGGCGCTCGCGTAGCCGAGCGACAACGCCTTCTGGCCGGCCGGGGTCACCATGAAGTTCGCCAGCACCTGCGCTGCATTCGGGTGCGGTGCCGCGGACAGGGCGTGGGTGAACCAGGGGGTTCCCCACGGGGGCGACGGCAGCGCCCAGTCCACCGGTGCACCCGATTCCTTCTCTCGCACCAGGGGTTGCACTACGGGGGTCGCGACGATTTCACCCGAGGTCAGGGCCTGAGCGACACCCAGCGCACTCGGATAGATGCGCGGTTTCAGTTCCGCGAGCTTCTGGAGATAGTCGTCGCCGAAGTTCTTTTCGAAGAATCGGTAGAAGTCGACGTAGGCGGCGATACCCGACGGGTTGACGATTCCGATCTTGCCCTTCAATGCCGGGTCGAGCAGGTCTGCCGGCTTCTGCAGACCGCCGGGAAGCGCTGTCGTGTTCCACCCCAGGGCGAACACCGCCGCACTCGTCAGGAAGAACTTGTCGGAAATGATGCTCTTCTGCGGTTCGTATTCCGGCGCGTCGAATGCCGGACCCACGAGGTCGGTCGAGTAGGTACCCGACTCGGCGGCATTCTCGATCCAGGCGGCGTCGGTGAGCATGTGGACGTCAGCCGTGCCGCGCTTCGTCTGGCTCTCGACCTCGACCTTCGGGTTGATGTCGGCGTCGGTTCCCCGGACGTACTCGAGGGAGATCTCGGGATACTCCTGCTCGAAGGCCACTTCGAGGGCGTCGAGGTTGGCAGGGAGTTGGCTCGAATACAGCAGCACACTGCCTTCGCCCTTGGCCGCTGCGACGACGTCGTCCCACGTGCCGGACACGGGCCCAGTGACACCGGCACCGCCGGATCCGCAGGCGGCGGAGGCGAACGCGGCGACCACCGCGACGGCCATCAGCTTTATCGGCACACTTCTCATGGCATGAAAGTCCTTCCGGAATCGGTTCGCCGGATGCGAACCTGTGCAATCGGTTGCGGAGTGCGAGATCGAATGCGGGGCGAAGCCCTACGACGCGAGCGTGTCGAGCAGTGCGGCAACGCGATCGGGAATCGTCACCATGGCCATGTGGCCGGAGTCGAGAAAGACGGTGTCGCCGCCGACGACGGCAGCCGAACGCTCCTGCAGCTCGGGCGGATAGCACGTGTCCTTCGTCAAACGTACGTATGTGCGGGGTACGTCGGCACGGAGACCGGACAGATCCACGAACTCGGTGAGTAGCGCACCGGAATCGTCGACCAACTGGTCGATCATCCAGTCGGTCTGCTCGGCGTCCATGTCGTTGCAGAGCATCGCTGCGGCGCCCAGTGGATCCTGGCGATACACACCACCTTCTATCGACGCTTCGACCGCCACGCGGACGTCCGGATCGATCTGGTCGATCACCCGCGTGCCGTCAGGAGGGACGACGGCGGAGAGGAACACGACGTGCCGTAGTCGGTCCGCGAGCGCTGACATGGCCAGCGGGGCCGTCACTCCTGCGAATGAATGCGCGACGAGAACGATGTCCTCGAGGTTCGCCGCCTCGACGTCCTCGACGAGGGCGGCGGCGCAGTCGGCGAGGGTGACCGACCGCGGGTCGACAGAGCGGCGTTCACCCCGTCCCGGGAGATCGACTGCGAGAGTGTCACCTTCGAGCAACGGGAGGAGAGGCTCCCAGCAGGAGGCGCCCACTCCTGCGCCATGGATGAGAACGAACGACATGATGCCCCTCACTGAATTGAACTGATATCAGTTTGAATCTAGGGAAATCGCCTTGTGATGTCAATCACCTGCTAGCGTGAAGTGAATCCAGTTCAATCGAGAGGTCGGTATGACGACTCCACGTGCAGCGCGGCCGCTGCAGCTCGGCAAGCTTCGGTTGGAAAACCGTCTCGTCGGTACGCCTCACGCCTCGGGAGCCGTTGCGGGCGGCATCCCGTTGCCCGGCGACGCGGACTACTGGCGCCGCCGCGCGGCGGGCGGTGCAGCAATGCTCGTCGTCGGCGGAACCGTGGTGTCGCCCAGCTCGACCAATCGCAACGGCAACATCACCGAGGCCTGGCGTCCCGAAGTCGTCGCCGGCCTGGAGGCTCGGGCACGAGCGATCACGGCGGAGGGAGCCGTCGCGGCATGCCAGCTGGTGCACCTCGGGCGCGAAACGCTCGGCGCCGAGCTGTGGAGCCATCCCGTGGCACCGACCGCCGTCCGCTCTCCGCGCGAACCGACGCGGGCCCGAGTCCTCTCCCACGCCGATGTCGACGGGATCGTCGACGCGTTTCGCACATCCGCCGTTCACGCGTGGTCCGCCGGATTCCCAGTGGTCGAACTGCATGCGGCCCACGGATATCTGCTGGCGCAGTTTCTGTCACCGATCACCAACTTCGGCCGAGGCGCTGGGACGGTTGCGGGGCGTGTGCAGATCCTCGACCGCATTGCGTCTGCGGTTCGCGACGCCTGCCCCGGTGTCGTCCTCGGTGTTCGCGTCTCCGCCGAAGGGGACGACGAGGCCGGCCTGAGCATGGACGGGCTCTGCGAGGTACTTCCGCACCTCTCGGATTTCGACTACGTCAACGTCACGGTCGGGGTGCGCACCACCTATGTTCGCGACATGGCCGTCGCCGACCCGCCGCTGCTCGGTGCCGTCGGACGGTTGCGCGCCGCCACGGTGACGCCGCTGCTGGTGTCGCAATCCTTCCGCACTGGTGCGTCTATCGACACCGCGCTGCAATCGGGAGCCGATCTCGTCGGCATCGCGCGCCCGCTGATCGCGGATCCGGACTTCCCGAGGAAGATACTGACCGGCAGGGAGACCTCGATCCGCCCGTGTGTGTCGTGCAACGAGGACTGCCGGGCGTTCGACCCGGTCCTGCTCTGCTCGGTCAATCCGGAGCTCGCGCCGCCTGGCCATTCCGCACGTCCGGCGTATCCGCTGACCCTGGGCCCGACACGCTCGTCGAGCGGTAGGCGACGGATCGCCGTCGTCGGTACCGGCCCGGCCGGGCTCGAGTGTGCGATGCGGCTCGGATCCGACCACGCCGTCACCCTCTTCGAGCGTCGCGACCGGATAGGTGGCCAGCTCGCCACAGCCGCGGACGCGCCACATCGCAGCGGCTGGCGTCGCCTCCTCGACTACTACTCGGACAACATGCCGAAGGTGGCAATCCGTCTGGCGCACAACGTGAAAACCAACGACCTGGAGGACTTCGACGACGTAGTCCTGGCCGTCGGTGCCGTGGAAGAACTTCCCCAGGGATTGGCGGGAACGTCGTCCATGCTCACCTCTCAGGCGTTGCTCGACGGGGGAGGAGCCCTTCGTGGCGCGGGCCACGTCGTGGTGGTCGACGACGGATTCGGGCTCTGGCCCGCGGCGAGTTCGGTCGAAGCCGCGCTTGCCGCCGGCGCAGACCTCGTGACCGTCCTGACACCTGCCGCGGCCTTCGCGTCCGGCCTCCCCGCGGAGAGTCGCGTGCAGTATCTGCGTCGGCTGTCGGGCACACCGGTCGACGTGCGGGTGCTGTCGTCGCTCGTCGCGGTCGCAGACGGCTCGGTCGAGTTCGAGAACACCCTGTCCGGGGAGAAGACGCGTCTCGACGTCGACCGTGTTGTCGTCGCCGGTGAGCGGCGGTCGCTCGATTGGTCACGCCTTGCGCCGGAAAGCGCACGCGTGCACGTCATCGGCGACGCTCTCGTGCCACGCAAAGTCGCGCACGCGGTCGCCGAGGGTCGTGCAGTCGCCCAAGTACTCACAGGGGGTGTCGGTGTGGTTGCGCTCACACCCGTGGTCCTTTACGTTACTTGAACTGAAGTCAACTCAATTATCCGGCCGCCCTCGGAGGCATCGTGGACCAGTTGTTCCTCACCTTGACCACCGGCATCGCCAACGGTGCCGTATACGGTCTCATCGGACTCGGATTGGTCATCATCTTCCGATCCACCGACGTCATGAATTTCGCAATGGCGTCGTTGTCGACCCTCGCCATCTACGTTGCCCTCAGCGCGTACGGGGCCGGTGTGGGCATTGCTGTCGCACTGGTCGTCGCGGTGGTTTTCGGGGCCCTCGGCGGAGTCGTGGTGCGGGAAGCTCTGATTCGCCCGCTCGGGCAAGGGAAGCTCTTCGCTGCGCTCGTCGTCACGATGGGGCTGTCGATCATTGTCGAGCATCTGATCGGCCACTACTGGGGAGAGCAGCCGCGACGATTCCCGCAACTCATCGACGGCACGATCTCGATCGGCAACTCGAACCTCATGCTGCAGGACGTCGCCACGATTCTCCTCGCCGCGCTCGCCGTGTCGGCCATTGCGTATCTGTTCACGCGCACGCCGGTGGGATCTGCAATGCGCGCAGTCGCCGAATCCGCTGAGACCGCAGAGATCATGGGCATCAACGCGCACAAGGTGGCACGGATCGCCTGGGCTCTCGGAATGGCGCTGGCGGTGCTGGGAGTCTTCCTGTATGCACCGAAAACCGGGGTTTCGCCGGTGATCCTCGCCCCCGTGTTGTTCCGTGCATTCGCAGGCATCCTGCTCGGTGGTCTCACAAGCATGTACGGCGCGGTCATCGGTGGGCTCATCATCGGTGTCCTGGACAACCTCGCTGCGGCCTATATCTCCGCCAGCTTCCGCGACACATTCGTCTTCTGCGTGGCGGTGCTCGTGCTGCTCATCCGCCCCCAGGGCATCTTCGGCCGCCAAACCTTCGAGAGGGTCTGATTCCATGGTTACGAAAGACGTCTCGGCGCAGCGCTCCGGACGCTCCGCTCAGCGGCTGTGCAGCGCCGGTCAGCTTCTCGGCGGACCGGCAGCGGCCATGCTGGCGATAGTGGTGCTCTCTGCCGGACTCGTGCCGGGCTACCAGATCTACACGGTCGGACTCGCCGCGGTGTACGGATTGATCGTCCTGTCCATCTCACTACTGGCGGGGTGGACGGGTATCTGGTCGATCGGGCATCCCGCAATGGTTGCGATCGGTGCCTATGCGACCGCCTACGGCAGCAGTAACGGCTGGGGACTGGCATTCACCTCCGTTGTCGCCGTTGCATTGTGCGCAATCCTGGGAGGCTTCCTCGGATTCGCCGGCTCCCGCTTCTCCGTGCTGTACGTCGCGCTTCTCACGTTGGCGTTCACCTTGGTGACCCTCGAAATCATCGGTGCGTGGAAGAGCGTCACCGGAGGTGACCAAGGTGTGCCGGTCGACGCATTCGACACCGCGTTCGGCGACCTCGTTCCGTCGTCCGACGCAGTCACCTACCTGGCCGTCGGAGTTCTCGGTCTCGCTGTCACGGTGTCGGTATTTCTGCGCCGCACGACCATACGTATGCGCATGGTCGCGGCCAAGACACACCCACTGGCAGGCAGATCGATCGGCATCGCTCCCGAACTGCAATCGAGCCTCGGCTTCGCGATCAGTGCGGGTGTCGCGGGCCTGTCCGGCGTGCTCCTTGCCTTGCTGTCGGGCTTCATCAGCCCGGAAGGCTTCTCGATGGTCTTCGCGGTCAACCTGATTGCGGCGACCGTCCTCGGCGGCACCGGCAGCGTGGTCGGCGCCGTTCTCGGTGGTGCTTTCCTCGCATCCGCACCGACGCTGGCGTCGTCGCTGTCGATCGACCAGCCGTACCTGATCGGGGGTGTCCTGATTCTCACCCTGCTGTTTCTCGCCGACGGAATCGTCCCGACGGCCGGGAGGCTGTTGCACCGATTCGTCCCGGTCACGCGTGCACTCGGACGGCCCACGCTGTCCACCTCCCAACCCAGCCTTCTCGACACTGCGGTATCGGGTACGAACATGCGGGTCGATACCGCCACGGCAGCCGTGCTGAAGACCGAGGCGCTCGGTGTTCGATTCGGTGGTCTTCAGGCCGTGCACAACATCGATCTCCGCGTGGATGCAGGTGAGGTGCTTGCGATCATCGGGCCGAACGGCGCCGGCAAGACTACCTTCGTCAATGCCCTCTGTGGCCTGATCGGTGGCGGTGAACTCGCAGGAACGATGGAACTCGGTGGCCGGCCCCTGCACGGCGTGCGGGCGACTCGCCGACGCTCGCTCGGCCTCGGCCGGACTTTTCAGCACGCCGAGCTTTTCGCGCAACTGACCGTTCTCGAAAATGTCAGCGTCGTCAACCGCTGGGGGCGCCGTGCCGATCGCGACACTGCGTTTCAGGTCCTTTCGAGTGTCGGATTGGCCGACCACGTGCACCGACTCCCCAGGGAACTGCCGTTCGGGCTGCAGAAGCGGGTGGATCTCGCCCGGGCGATCGCGGCGCTGGCCGACAACCCGCGATTGATCGTGCTCGACGAACCGTTCGGTGGCCTCGACACAGATGAACGTCACACACTCGCCGACCACATCCGCCGGCTCTCGAATTCCGGTACCTCCGTGGTCATCATCGACCACGTCCTCGACGACCTGTTCTCCGTCGCAGATCGGGTGGTGGCGTTCGACTTCGGTGAGCTGATCGCCGAGGGAACCCCGGACACCGTCCTGCAGAACCGGCAGGTCCGCGACTCGTATCTCGGAAACATCGACACCACACTGATCGCACCCGACATCGACCGAGCGGCGCCGCCGTTGATCTCCGTGCGGGGAATCGAACACCACTACGAGGGTGTGCACGCATTGTCCGGCATCGATCTCGACGTCCATGCCGGCGGAATCCTCGGCATCGTCGGTGCGAACGGTGCCGGCAAGAGCACTCTGGGGCGGATCCTGCACGGCGATCTGCAGTCGACCGGGGGCACCCGGACGATCAATGGTGCAGACACCCTGCGGCTCAGCCTGGTTCCCGAGGGGCGGGCCTTGTTCCGCACCCTGTCGGTGCGCGAGAACCTGGAGGTCGCGGCGTACGCCGCGGGAATCTCCGGCCGTACATTGCGCACTCGGCTCGACGAGCTGCGGCAGGGGCTCCCCGAACGGGTCCGGACGCGCATGGACACACCGGCCGGCTCACTGTCCGGCGGCGAACAACAGCTTGTCGCCATCGCCCGGGCACTGATGGCCGACCCCGAAGTCCTGATCCTCGACGAACCCGCGCTGGGACTGTCCCCGGCGATGGTCGACGAAGTCTATTCACAGGTGAATGCCCTGGCACGGCGGGGCATCACGACCATTCTGCTCGACCAGTCACTCGCCCGCGCGCTCGAATCCTGCAGCGAGGTTGTTGTTCTGCGTCAAGGTGAGGCCGTCGCGCGCGGCAACAGTGGCACGCCGGGATTCAGTGAGACCGCCGAGGCGGCGTACTTCGGTACAGAGATCCCTGCTCGCATCAGTGAAGCGCACTAGACCGTGTGTTCAACGACGAGAAAGTACGGAGGAAGGTAGATATGTCTCGGACAGCAGGGCAAGGCAGATTCGAGGGCGCGGTCGCCCTGGTAACGGGAGGCGGATCAGGAATCGGAGCGGCAGTCGTCGCGCAACTCGTCGGTGAGGGAGCTGCTCGCGTCTACGTGGCCGACATCGTGGTCGAGACATTGCGCCGGCGGTACGGGGACGATCCCACGACGATCGCACACAGCGTCGACGTTTCGGACCCGAAGGCCGTCGATGCTGTGATGGCGGAGGTCCTCGCTGCCGAGGGGCGGCTCGACGTCGTCGTGCACGCCGCCGGCGTCGACGACCAGGAGTCCAAGAAGATCATCACGGATGCGACTGTCGCGGGCACCCCGATCGACCTGACGGCGAACCTCACCGACGCGCAATGGCGCCGAGTGATGTCGGTCAATCTGGACGGCACTTTTCACGTGGTGCGCTCCGCAGTGCGGGTAATGAAGCCGAAAGGCGGCGCGATCGTCGTGATCGGCTCGTCCTCGGCGTTCGATACCTTGACGGGATACCCGCACTACGCGGCGTCGAAAGCCGCCGTCCATGCCTTCTGTCAGGCCGTCGCCAAGGAGGTGGTCGCGTTCGGTATCCGACTCAACCTCGTCGCTCCCGGCCCGACCGAGACCGGCATGGCCTCTCGCACACCGGAAGAACTCAAAGTGCAGTGGGTCAACAACACACCGGTGCCGTACGCGACACCGGACGAGATCGCGGACAACGTGCTGTTCCTCGCTTCGGAACAGGCCAGAAACGTAGTGGGTGCGGTGCTACTCAGCAACCGTGGACGATTCACCGTCTGACTGTTCATACGAGCGCATCCAGGTTGGACTTGCCGACCTGGATGCGCTCGATCTGTTATTGCGGTGACACGAAGTCACCGATGGAGACGAATTTGCCGCCCTCGACCTGGACTCGGACCACGCTGTCGGTGCCGAGGTGGTCGTCCGCGCTGAACGTGAGCGGAGGCATCACGCCGGTGTCGAGGGTGCCGCTCGTGATTATCGCGTCGGTGACAGACTCGGACGTGATCTCGCCGTCGATACTCGCGAGGATCTGAGCGAACGCTTTCGCCGATCCATAGGTTGCCAGCGAGTAGAAATCGGGCTTCTCGCCCGGCTTGTACTTCGCAAGTGCCTGCCGGTACTCCTCGACCTCCGGGTTGTCGGCGGTGGGCGGCAGCGTCAGTGACACGGCGCGGAATCCTTCCGCGTTCGCACCTGCGAGGTCGAGCAGGCTGTTACCAATCGTGGGGGAGTAGCCGTAACTGGGGATCTTGACACCCTGCAGGGCCATCTCGTTGAGGTAGGCAGCGGCCTCCTGAATCGGCAGGATCGTCAGGACTGCATCGGTTGCGGCCGAACGGATCTGGGACACGAACGGGCTGTAGTCGGTGGTACCGAGCTTGACCTCTACCGTCGAGACCTCGGCCCCGGCCTTCTCGAGTTCGGCCGTGGCGACTGCTCCCACATTCACGAACGCCGCCGGATCGTTGCGGATGATCGTGACCTTCTTGGCACCCTCGTCGAGGGCCCACTGCGCGGCGGCACGCGCCTGGTTCTCGTAGAGCGTCTGGCTTCCGAACAGCCCGTCCCGCGGCGGGTCGTACCAGGAAGTGGAGCCGCCGTAGGTTCCGAAGATGGGTATCTCGTTCTGTTCGAGAACGAATGGAAACGTCGCCTCTGTGGTTGCCGTGCCGTTGGCGCCGACGATCGCGACAACGCGGTCGCGTGAGACCAGCTGTCGCGCCACCTGAATCGTCTGCTGCGGGTCGAAGGCGTTGTCGACCGGAGTCCACTCGACGGGGCGACCGTGGATTCCCCCTGTCGCGTTCAGCTGATCGAAGAACGCCTGGGTACCGGCCTCCTGAGGAAGACCCCCCGAAGCCTGCGGTCCCGAGAGGGGAAGCCATGCGCCGAGTTTGATCGACCCGCCCGCATCGCCGTTACCGGCCTGAGTTCCGCAGGCTGTCAAGGTCGCGGCGAGGACCACGCCGACCGTGAGAAGAATTTTCCGCACATCCACTCCTTGAATTGAGTTCAATTCAATAGATGTTATAGAGGAAACCCTGTGTCGGCAATCACATTCCTCGAACGGCGCGGTGTCTCGCCTGGCCAACCTGACGACACTTGAACTGACTTCAGCTTGGGGGATACGGTGTCGGTGGGTAGTGCAATCTGCTTGTCGAAGGGGATGAGGAGCACCAGATGCCAGAAATCGAAACCGACGTACTCGTCATCGGCGCAGGAATGGCCGGGTTGACCGCGGCAGCGCGGGCGGCGATCAGTGGACGATCGGTCGTCGTCGTCGAGAAGTCCGCGGCGATCGGCGGGTCTGCCCAGTTCGCCGGATATGCCTGGACCGCGCCTTCGCACGACGTCATGGACGAGGTCAACCCGGACGGCGACCCGGCGTTACGTCGAGCGCTCGTCGACGGGTTTTCCGACGGGATCGACTGGATCCGGTCACTCGGCGTCGACTGCGCGGACGCGGTGACCGTTCTCCGCTACGGCACCGGCCATCAGTTCGACACGAATCGGTACATCGACGAGTGCCGGCGGCGAATCCGAAGTCACGGCGGTGAGCTGCACACGAGCGCAGAGACTCTGTCGCTGCTCACGTTGGACAGTGGAGTCGTAGGTGCCCGCGTGCGGCTCTCGGACGGTACCGAATGTGAAATACGTTCCCAGGCGACGATTCTCGCGACCGGAGGATTTCAGGCGAGCCCCGAATTGGCCGTCGCGCACATTCACCCCGCGGCAACCGGGATGCAACTGCGTTCCAATCCGACCAGTGCGGGAGACGGACTACGCCTGGCCGAGTCCGTCGGCGCGGCGACCGGCACCAACCGGTCCGGCTTCTACGGCCACCTCGTACCGACCGGCGTTCGCTTCCGCGACCCGTCGGATTTTGTGGCACTGTCGCTCTACTACAGCGAGCACGCGCTGCTGTTCAACCTCGACAACCGTCGTTTCACGGATGAGACCGTCGGGGACCATCTGACCACGATGGACCTGCTGGAGCAGCCGGAGTCGCGCGGGTTGCTCGTCGCCGACGCACGGGTGTACCGCGAGTGGATCACCGGCAGCTACGTCGAGGGCGCCGCCGCGATCGACAAGTTCGACCTCGCGCAGCGCCGGGGTGGGCGGTGCGGAATCGCCGAGAGCCTCGACGAGTTCGCCTATCTTCCCGAGGAGTGGGGCTACGACGGTGCCGCGATTGCGGATCAGATCCGGGCACTCAATGCGGCCGGTCCGGACGCTCAGCCGCCGCGCCGCTACGACTCGAAGCCTCTTGATGAGGGGCCGTACTACCTCGTCGAGGCATGCCCGGCACTGACATTCCCTTTCCATGGCATCCGCATCGACGAGCACGGCCGCGTCCTGGATGCGACGGGCGGAACGATAAGCGGACTGTTCGCCGCCGGATCGGACACCGGCGGACTCTACAACCGGGCGTACACCGGAGGCATTGCGCCTGCCCTCGTGTTCGGCCTGGCCGCCGCGGACTTCACCGCACCTGTGAGTACTTGTTAACCGCCCGCGGTTGACAAGTACTCACAGGGGGTGTTCGCCGACATCCGCGGCGGCGAGGGTGATGACCAGCAATGGCACCACCTTCGCCGCCGCGATGCGGTAGTGGTTCCTCGACTCCTGCTCGACGATGCGCGCCCCGCCGAGGGCGCGCAGGTGGTGGTAGAGCTGACCGGGCGAGGACAGCCCGACCGCGGTCTGCAGCTCGGCCGCGCCGGCGGGACCGCGCAGCAGTGTGCGGACGATCTCGAGGCGGGTCGGATGTCCCAGTGCGGCGAGCACATTCGATACGGCGGTGGGGGAAAGGTCGAGGGTGGCGCCGGCGTCGTAGCGGATCGTCCACTGGATGTCGCCGCCCAGGTCGACGGTTCCCTGATACCCGATCTGGCCGATGCTCTCGCCGGAATCGGCTGTCGGGGATTCGGCGGACGTGGCCGATTCGAGGGCGTGGACGCGCGCCTCGAGGTCGGCGAGCCGGGCGTCGTACTCGTCGTTCACACGGCACAACTTAACTGCGACGTCGTGTCGGGATCGGTCATCGCCTCGAGAAGCAGCTGCTGGTGCGCGAAGTTCCCGCCGATGATGTTCAGGTAGTCCTCGCTGGAGAGGTTCGACGTCAGCAGCACCGCGGTGGCGACGGTGCCGTCGGGACGACGGATCGTCATCGCCTCGGTGACCACCCCGGGAAGGTTGCCACCTTTGAAACCCAGCCCGTCCAGCCCGGGCGGGGCGGGCTGCCATTCGAGTGTTCGGCGTGCGACGTCGGAGCCGGGACCGAAGTCGCCGGTCGCGATCGCGCGGTGCAACGAGGCCAGGCCCGCGGCCGAACCCGCCACCCCCGACTCCTGCACCCGGGCCGTGACCGCCGGGAAGTCGTCGCCGGGCGACATCCGCACGACCTGTTCGCGGTAGGCGCCGTCGTGTGCGTAGCGCTGGGCGGCGTCCCACCGGCTGTCCCGCGAGATCGCCGGATCGAGGAGAGCGATGGTCGAGCCCAGCAGGGTCGGCACCTCCAGGTCGTCCCAGCCGCCCTGCGCGGCGGCGTCGGCGAGGGCGGCGTCGCCGAGCCGGTCGCGCAGATAGTCGGGGACGGCGTTGTCGCTCTCCTGGATCATCGCGGTCACCATCTGCTCGAGCGGGACCGTGGCGCCCGGTTCGGTGACGCCGAGCCGCTGCAGGGCCTTCGGGTGGGCGCCGCCGTCGGTGTTCGGGAGGTACCAGCGTTCCCACTCGGACAGCGGTACCGGCTCGGCCGGGTCGAGTTCACCCGACGCGACGGCCCGCGCGTAGGCAGCCAGGTGCACCACCTTGATCGCGGACGCCAGCGGAACGGTCTCGCCGGCGCGGTGCGCGACCGTTCGGCCGCGACCGTCGTCGACGGCGAAGGCGACGTCGTCGGGGTGGGAGCCGACGTATCCGACCCACCCGGAGGCCGTCGTGATGTCGGCGGGTGGCAGCGGTGCGCACACGGCAGGAGCCTCCGGTTCGCCCTGCCGGTCTGCGGAGTCGTCGGCGCTGCACGCGCCCAGGCTTACCGCGACCGCGACTGCTGCTGTGACCGTGCCCAGCTTCCTGGTCATCGAGAAGGTCCCTTCACCTGTGTAAATTCGATAATTCGGAATTACGGAATTCTAGAAGTACGGTAGCCCGTACCGGCGGGAGTGTCGAGACCGCACGCTCCGACCATCCCGTTCGGCGTGGCCCGTAGGCTGACACCCGTGCGCGTACTCGTTATCGGCTCCGGAGCCCGTGAACATGCCCTCCTTCTCGCCCTTGCTCGCGATCCGGGTGTCACCGCCCTGATGTGCGCGCCCGGCAACGCCGGGATCGGCAAGATCGCCGAGCAGCACCCCGTCGACATCGCGTCCGGGGAGGCGGTGGCGGCCCTCGCGAAGAAGCTCGACGCCGACCTCGTCGTGGTCGGCCCCGAGGTCCCGTTGGTGCTGGGTGTCGCGGACGCCGTCCGCGCGGCAGGCATCGCCTGCTTCGGCCCGTCGGCCGACGCCGCGCGCATCGAGGGTTCCAAGGCGTTCGCCAAGGACGTCATGGCCGCCGCCGGTGTGAAGACCGCGCACAGCGAGATCGTCGACTCGCCCGCCAAGCTGGACGAGGCACTCGACCGCTTCGGTCCCAACTGGGTGGTCAAGGACGACGGCCTCGCGGCAGGCAAGGGCGTCGTGGTCACCACGGATCGTGACGCGGCCCGCGATCACGCGGCCGAACTGCTCGAGAACGGTCACCCCGTTCTCCTCGAATCCTTCCTCGACGGTCCCGAGGTGTCGCTGTTCTGCGTCGTCGACGGCGAGACCGTCGTGCCGCTGCTGCCGGCCCAGGACCACAAGCGCGTCGGCGACGGCGACACCGGACCCAACACCGGCGGCATGGGCGCGTACACGCCGCTGCCGTGGCTGCCCGAGCAGACCGTGACCCAGATCGTCGACGACGTCGTGAAGCCGGTCGCGGCCGAACTCGTCGCCCGGGGCAGCGCCTTCAGCGGCCTGCTGTACGCCGGGCTGGCGATCGGCAAGGACGGCCCCGCCGTGGTCGAGTTCAACTGCCGCTTCGGCGACCCCGAGACGCAGGCGGTACTCGCGCTGCTGAAGAGCCCGCTCGGGGAACTGCTGAACGCGGCCGCCACCGGAACGCTCGATCAGGTCGCGCCGCTCGAATGGCAGGACGGCTCGGCGGTGACCGTCGTGGTCGCGGCCGAGTACTACCCGGCCACCCCGCGCACCGGCGACGTGATCACCGGCGCCGACGGTGACGGCGTCCTGCACGCAGGCACCAAACTCGTTGACGATCAGGTGGTCTCCGCCGGCGGGCGCGTGCTCAGCGTGGTCGGAGTCGGAGCCGACCTCGACGCGGCGCGCGCGGATGCGTACTCCAAGATCTCCGCGATCAAGCTGCCGGGAAGCCACTTCCGCAAGGACATCGGACTGGCCGCGGTCGAGGGACGCATCGCCCTTCCCTAGGTCGGAGCGCTCCAACGACTGAGAGGCGTGCACCCCCGGAACATCCGGGGGTGCACGCCTTTTTCGTCACGTCACCGGGCGGTCCACCCTCCGTCGATCGTGTAGGAGGCGCCGGTGACCATGCCTGCGTCGGCGGACGCGAGCCACGCGACGAGGGACGCCACCTCCGACGGTTCCACCAGTCGCTTGATCGCGCTCTCGGTGAGCATCACCTTCTCGATCACGTCGGCCTCGCTGATGCCGTGCACCTGTGCCTGATCCGCGATCTGCTTCTGCACCAACGGTGTCAGCACGTAACCGGGGTTGACGCAGTTGCTGGTGACGCCGTGCGGGCCACCCTCGAGCGCCGTCACCTTCGACAGGCCCTCGAGTCCGTGCTTGGCGGTGACGTACGCGGCCTTGAACGCCGATGCGCGGAGTCCGTGCACGGACGAGACGTTGACAATGCGCCCGAAGCCCGTGGAATACATGTGCGGCAGGGCTGCACGGATCAGCAGGAACGGTGCCTCGACCATCAGCGTCTGGATACGCCGGAAGTCCTCGGGGCGGAATTCCTCGATGGGACTGATGGTTTGGATACCGGCGTTGTTGACGAGGATGTCGGTCTCCAGCCGCAGCTCGGTGAGCGGTTCGGTGTCGAGGAGGTCGACGTGCCACGCGGTTCCGTCGATTTCGTCGGCGAGGCTCTTGGCGGCCACGTCGTCGAGGTCGGCGACCGTGACGTGGGCTCCGCGTGCGGCGAGCGTCCGGGCGCAGGCCGCCCCGATCCCGCTGGCGCCGCCGGTGACGAGCGCGGTGCGTCCGGTCAGGTTCTGCTCGGTCATGCGGGGACCCCGTCCTTCGCGCCGGCAGCCTTCTCGTCCGCCAGGATCTGGGCGTCCGCCGCGTCGATCGATTCGAGCGAGATGCCCTTGGTCTCCCGGGCGACGATGACGGCGACGACGGTGACGAGGCACGCGATCGCCAGGTAGATCGCAATCGGAACGGACGAGTCGTACTTGCTGAGCAGGCTGGCCGCGATGATCGGCGCCAGCGAACCGGCCACGATCGACGTCACCTGGTAGCCGAGGGAGACACCCGAGTACCGCATGCGCGTCGGGAACATCTCGGCCATGATCGCCGGCTGGCCGGCGTACATGAAGGCGTGGAAGACCAGGCCGATGATGATCGCTCCGAGGATGACGGCGTTGTGCCCGCTGTTCATCATCGGGAAGGCGAAGAAGCCCCACGTGCCCGCGGTCAGCGCGCCGATCATGTAGACGGGACGCCGGCCGATGGTGTCGGAGAGCCGCCCGACGAGCGGGATCACCGCGAAGTGCACGGCATGCGCGATCAGCATCCACCAGAGGATCTGCGCGGTGTCCGTGTGGACGACCACCTTGAGATAGGTGATCGAGAACGTGACCACCAGGTAGTACATGACGTTCTCACCGAAACGCAGGCCCATCGCCGTCAGCACGCCGCGGGGGTAGCGCTTGAGCACCTCGAAGACGCTGAAGGACGTCTCCTTGATGTGCTCCGCTTC